>NZ_JBGOSN010000021.1:0-12193 GCF_046335115.1 Paracoccus sp. P2
ACGGCTTCACCGCACTCGGCATACCCGAAACTCAAGCCGTGGGATGACTCCGTCGGGGGAAAGGGGAACTCTGACCGTCAGTCAATTTGTGCAACAGAGTCGGGAACAAGGGCAGGTTCAATGTGACATTTTGTCCCGAACAGTTCAGTTCGGTTCGTTTGCAGCAGCGGGAGACATCAACTCATCAGGAGGCGGCTGGTCTTTCATGCCATGGCTGCACCGGCTGAATTCGAGAGGGCGCCAATCAATGGGCGCACCGAGACCGGGTTGAATGCTGCCAAGAATATAGGCCGCCGGCTCGGCCGGCCACCTGTTATGCTGAGCGATCAGCAGATCGAATAAGCGCGCGGGGCT
Source organism: Paracoccus sp. P2 (assembly GCF_046335115.1). NCBI lineage: Bacteria > Pseudomonadati > Pseudomonadota > Alphaproteobacteria > Rhodobacterales > Paracoccaceae > Paracoccus > Paracoccus sp. P2. Next base: position 355 of record NZ_JBGOSN010000021.1, read on the forward strand.
CTTGGCGAACAGAAAGGCGATATGGAGGCAGTTGCTGCTAGGGCGAGCTCGAATTGCAGATGGCAAAAAGATCCCCGGCGCAGGTCAACCCCGCAGTGCTGGCCGCGCGAGGCAGCGCCAGGTGCCGGCGCCCGGAGACAGCGGCCGACGGCGCCCCGGCGGAAACCCCTGCCCGGTCGCGCGGGCCGGATCAGCGATAGATATGATCGCGCCGGAAAGGATAGGTGGATTGCGCCCCCGGCAGGTCCGGCGTCGCCAGCGCCGGGTCGGGATGGATCAGCAGGATCTGGTAAAGCGCCACCCAGCCCTGCTCGAAGGCCAGCGCGCAGCCGGCCAGGTACAGCCGATAAGCCTGCAACACCTCGGCCGCACGTTCGGGCGGCATCGAGCGGGCCAGCACCCGCTCGGCCTCGGGCAGCTGCGCCTCGAGCGCGTCGGACCAGGCCCAGAGCGTGCGGGCGTAATGCGGCCGCAGGTTCTCGGTATCGACCATTTCCAGCCCGGCCTGCGACAGGCTGCGGATGGCCTGGCTGACATGGATCAGCTCGCCGCCAGGAAAGATGTATTTCTCGATGAAATCGCCCAGGCCGCCGCCCACCATCGCATCGTCCAGCCCCGAGGCCGCGATGCCGTGGTTCAGTGCCAGCCCGCCCGGCCGCAGCAGCCGGCGCAGCGTGTCGCAATAGGTGCCCATCCGGGCGCGGCCGACATGTTCGAACATGCCCACCGAGGCCAGCTTGTCAAAGGGCCGGTCGGGCACCAGGTCGCGATAATCGCACAGCCGGATGCGCACCCGCTCGCCCAGGCCCTCCTCGGCGATGATCCGGCTGACATGGTCGAACTGGTTCTGCGACAGGGTGATGCCGGTGGCATCGACGCCGTAATGGCGCGCGGCATGCAGCAAGAGCCCGCCCCAGCCGGCGCCGATGTCGACGAACCGCTCGCCCGGTCGCAGGTCCAGCTTGCGGCAGATCAGGTCCAGCTTGGCCTCTTGCGCCTGCGCCAGCGTCATCTGCGGCTCGACGAAATAGGCGCAGGAATAGACCCGGCGCGGGTCGAGCCAAAGCGCATAGAACTCGTCCGAGACATCGTAATGCGCGCGGATCTGCCTTGCATCGCGGTCGCGGCTGTGACGCAGCAGCGAGTTCACATGATACAAGAGCCGCTGCCAGGGTTTGGGCTGGATCGGCTGGCCGCCGCCGGGCACCAGCGCCGCCACGATCCGCATCAGGTCGCGCATCGAGCCCTCGATCCGGGCGCGGCCGCGGACGATCTCGTCCCCCAGCCGCCCCAGCCGGGCCGAGGCCAGCGGCGCCAGCGCGCCCATGTCCTTGAAGGCGATGGTCACGCGCGCATCGGGCGGGCCCAGTTGCCGCCCCGAGGGCAAGCGGACCGCCAGCGGCACCGAGAGCTGTTGCAGTTTCCGTTCGATCAGAGCTTCCAGAGCCGGCATGATCACCTCACGCTTGGGCTGGCCGCGATTCGGGGGAGGCGTGGTTGCGAGACGCGGCAGCTTGTTCCTGACGACTGTCCCGGATGTGGCAGCCGGGGCAACTCCGGTTGCCATACTAGCGCCGATTCGCCGAAAATGGCCAGAGGCAGGGTGAACGGTCTGCCGCAGGTTGATCCCGCACCCGTGGCAAGATGCGGGAAAAGAGCGGCTGGGATCGGAAAGCGGCAGCCGGAAAAGCCGAAAGCGGCCCGAAGGCCGCTTTTCGCTGTTCCCGAAGGAAGATTTTGGAGCGGGCGATGAGATTCGAACTCACGACCCTAACCTTGGCAAGGTTATGCTCTACCCCTGAGCTACGCCCGCGCTCCGTCCCGATGGCGCTTCGCCTTCGGTGAGGCGTCATTTATGGGAGCGCGCCGGGGGGTGCAAGGGGAAAAATCGCGCCGCCGGGAAAATTTTCGCCGACACGGCCCGGCGAGGAAAATTGCGCCCGGCCGCAGCCTTGGCGGGCTTGACCGCGCCGCCGGCTTGCCGAAACCTGCCGGCCAGACGCCAGCCAGGCATGGGGTGCCGATGAAACCGTCCGACCAGCTTTCCGACTATGTCCGCCGGGCGCTTGCGCAGGGCGGCGAGCGCGACGAGATCGGCCGGGCGCTGGCCCATGCCGGCTGGTCCGCGCCCGAGATCGACGAGGCGCTGGAGGGCTGGGAAACCGCGCCCGGCCTGCCGCCGGTGCCGCGGCCGCGCCCCTATGCCTCGGCGCAGGAGGCGCTGCTCTACGGCCTGCTGTTCCTGTCCCTAGGCATGATCGGCTGGCATGTCTGCGAGCTGGGCATGGCACTGATCGACCGGCTGATTCCCGATCCGGCCGACAGCCGCTATTACGGGCCGGGCAGCGCGGCGCGCTGGTCCATCGCCTCGCTGATCGCCTTCGTGCCGCTGTTCGTGATGCTGAACCGCAAGGTGTCGCGGATGAGCCTGGGCGACGGCGGGCGGCGGCGGTCGCTGGTGCGCAAATGGTTCGCCTCGCTGACGCTTTTGGTGGTGGCGCTGGTGTTCCTGGCGGACGGGATCTATGTCATCTACACGCTGCTCAACGGCGAGCTGACCGCGCGTTTCGCCGCCAAGGCGGCCCTGGTCGCCGGGGTCGCGGGGCTGGTCTTCGCCTATTACCGGGACGAGCTGAATGACTAAGGGCTGGGCCACCATCGCCATCGCGCTGCTGGCCGCGGCGGCCGTCATCGCCGGGCTGGCCTTGACCGGCGGCCCCGGCCATGCCCGCAAGGAACGCCGCGACCGCGAGCGCGAAAGCGACCTGGCCAACCTGGGCCGGCTGGTGGTCTGCCTGGCGCGCGAGAACGGCGACCGCCTGCCCGAGACGCTGGAAACCACGCCGCAATGCGACTGGCAGGTGCGGCTGGCCGATCCCTTTACCGGCGCGCCCTATCGCTACGCGGTAACAGGGCCGCGCAGCTACCGGCTATGCGCCGGGTTCGAACTGCCTCAGCCCCCGCGCTCCGGTCCTTGGGATCGCGACGCGGCGGGGTGCAGCACGCGCAGCTTCATCCCGACCGGGCCGCAGCGGCCGGGCGCCGAGGCGACGATCCCCTATCGCGACTAGGCCAAAAGCTTTTCCAGATAGATGCGGTGCAGCCCGGCTTCGTGGACGCGGCGGGTCTCGGCATAGCCGAGCCGGGCATAGATCGCCTGATTCTCGACCATGCCACATGAGTATTAAGCCGCAGCCGGAGCAGGCCCGCCGCGCGGGCACGCATCTCGGCGAAATCCATCAGCCGCCGGCCAAGCCCCAGCCCCTGCGCGGCGGGCGAGATCGCCACGTTCTCGACCAGCAGCGCATCGGCCTGCGGGATGAACACGATCAGGCCCAGCACCGCGCGGTTCCGTTCCAGCAGGTGGGTCCGGCCGGCCGCGATGCGCGCGGCATGGTCATCCAGCATCGGCCCCGGCTTGCGGCCGATGCGCGCGACGGAATGGCCATAGGCACTGCTCACCAGTTCCTCGACCACCGCCAGATCGCCGGCCGCGGCAAGGAGCATGTCGTCGCTGTCCATCCCATCCCCTCCTGCCCCTGGGCGCAGTTTGCGCCGGGGCAGTCAGGCCGGCAGGTCCGCCAGCGGCCGCGACAGGTTCTCGGACGCCAGCGCCCCGGCCAGGAAAAGCGGCAGGCCCCGGGCCAGCGCGGCGAAATCCCCGGCCGGGGTCAGGGTCGGGTCGGCCTCGACCAGCAGTTCCAGCCCGCGGGCCTCGCCATCACCGCGGATGGTGATGTTGAACCCGTCGCCCGGCCCGTTCGACAGCACGTGCCGCGTGGTCTCGCAGCCGGCGAAGCGCGCCTCGTCAAAGGGCAGCACGTTGATCAGCGGCGAGAAGAAGAAGCGGCTGCGCGGCTCCATGCCGTAATCCTCGGCGATCTGCTCGATGCGATAGCGGCCATGCCGGCGCAGCTTGCGCAGCCGCGCGCCCAGCCGGGCCAGCGCCTCGGCCAGCGGTTCGGCCGGGTGCAGCTTCGCGTCCAGCGGCAGGATGTTCACCACCAGCGCCGGGACCGAGACGGCAACGCTGCCCATGCGGCTCATATAGGGCAGCCAGACCGGCATCGCGATGCCACCGCGCTCGTCGCACAGGCGCGAGGCCGAGCCGTCGCGCAGGCGCAGCGCCGCCCAGGCCGCGCAAAGCACGGTCAGCAGGTCCGGCCAGCCCATGCCCACCGCCTGCGCCTGCCGCATCAGCGCCGGGCGCAGGGCCGAGAGGTCATGCGCGGCGCAAAGCGCCTCGGCCGGATAATCCTCGGATCCCTTGCGCAGCACGCGCGGGCGTGGCTCGGCCGCCAGCACCCCGCCCCAATGCCGTCCGTCGGCGGCATGGCGCGGGCTGGCGCGATAGTCGGTCTCTTCGTTCAGATAATCGGCCAGCGGGCGCAGCGGCCGGCCAGGATCCGCGCCCTCGGCCAGGGCGGCGTAAAGCTGGGCGCAGCGCCGCTCGACCAGGCCCATGGCATAGCCGTCCAGCGCGATGTGATGGCCGCGGTTGAACCACAGGTAATGCCCCTCGGACAGCCGGATCAGCCATTGCGCCGCAATGGGCTGGCCAAGCAGGTCCAGCGCCGCGTCCACGTCCGCCTGCATCAGCGCAAAGGCGTGATCACGCGCATCGGCGCGGTCCGACAGGTCGATGCGCCGCAGCGCGGGCCGCAGCGCGGGATCGACCCGCTGCACCGGCCGGCCATCGGCGCCCAGGGCAAAGCGCAAGGCCATGATGTCGGTCTCGGCGATGGTGGCCTCGATGGCGCGGGCCAGCGCCTCGGGATCCGCGACCCCGCGCAATTCGATGGCATGGGCGACGGTCGAGACCGCCTCGCCGGGATGGAGCCGGAACTCCTCCCAGAAATCCAGCTGGGCCAGCGTCAGGGGCAGCCAAAGCCCCTCGGCGTGATGATGCGTCATGAAATCCTTGTCCCCGTCGCAGGGTCTGGCGGTCTGAACGAGAGAAGGCTGGCGTGGTTGCATCCGAAGATGGATGCGGCTGGCTTGCTTCAAGAGAGAAAGCGGGATAAAAATACTCAACAATTGCCTTCCGTCAAGGCGCCGCAGGCGCCTTCGTCGGCTCATTGCCGTAAAAGCAGGTATCCGCATGATTGAATTCAGCCCTTGGCCGCAAGACCTCGCCCGACGCTATCGCGAGGCCGGTTACTGGATCGACCAGCCGCTGACGCATATCCTGGACGCACAGCTGGCCGCCAACCCCGAGGCCGAGGCGCTGGTCTGCGGTTCGCGCCGCTTCAGCTATGCCGAGCTGGACCGGCTGTCGCGCAACCTGGCAGCGCGCCTGGCACGGCAGGGGCTGGGCCATGGCGATACCGCGCTGGTGCAACTGCCGAACGTGGCCGAGTTCTTCGTCGCCTTCTTCGCGCTTCTGCGGATCGGGGTGGCGCCGGTGAATGCGCTTTTCAGCCATCGCCGGCTGGAGTTGACCGAATATGTCCGCCAGATCGCGCCGCGGGTGGTCATCGCCGCGCGCGACCACGAACTGTTCCGCGACGACGGTTTTGCCCAGGAACTGCGGGCCGGCGGCGTCGCGCATCTGCTGCTTCTGGGCGAGGACGAGCCCGAGCGCAGCCTGACGCATTGGCTGACCCCTGACGGCGACCTGCCCGAGGGCGCGGGGCCGACCCCGGCCGACCAGGTCGCCTTCTTTCAGCTGTCGGGCGGCAGCACCGGCACGCCCAAGCTGATCCCGCGCACCCATAACGATTACGACTACAGCATCCGCGCCAGCGTCCAGATCTGCGGCGTGACCCCGGCCACGCGCTTTCTTTGCGCCCTGCCGGCCGGGCACAACTTCACCATGAGCTCGCCGGGCACGCTGGGGGTGTTCCATGCCGGCGGCACCGTGGTCATGGCCCCCAGCCCCGAGCCGCTGACCTGTTTCGACATCGTCGCGCGCGAGCGCATCACCATGGCGCCGCTGGTGCCGCCCGCCGCGGCGCTGTGGCTGCGCGCGGTCGAGGAGGATCCCGCCCGCCGCGCCATGCTGGACAGCCTGGAGCTGATGCTGGTCGGCGGCGCCAGCTTTGCCGAGGCGATGGCGCGGCGCGTCCCCAAGCTGCTGGGCTGCCGGTTGCAACAGGTCTTCGGCATGGCCGAGGGGCTGGTGAACTATACCCGGCTGGACGATCCCGAGGAGGTGATCTTCACCACCCAGGGCCGCCCGATCAGCCCCGACGACGAGGTCCGCGTCCTGGACGAGGACGGCAACCCGGTCCCCGACGGCACGCCGGGCGCGCTGGCCACCCGCGGCCCCTATACCTTCCGCGGCTATTACCGCAGCCCGGACCACAATGCGAAAGCCTTCGATGCCGAAGGGTTCTATTACTCGGGCGACGTGGTGGTGCGACAGGGCGGCAACCTGCGCGTCGTCGGCCGCATCAAGGACCAGATCAACCGCGGCGGCGAGAAGATCGCCGCCGAGGAGATCGAGAACCTGCTGGTCCGCCATCCCGACATCACCCATGCCGCGCTGGTCGCCGCGCCCGATGCACATCTGGGCGAGAAAAGCTGCGCCTTCCTGGTGCTGCGCGAGGGGGCGGGCAAGCTTTCCCCGCCGGCGCTGCGCCGGCACCTGCTGGAACTGGGCGTGGCCGAATACAAGCTGCCCGACCGTTTCCGCTTTCTGCCCGAATTGCCGCTGACCGCGGTGGGCAAGATCGACAAGCGCCGCCTGCGCGACAGCCTCGTGGCCGAAACCGCCTGAAAGGACGAATGATGGATAGTGCCGAAAAGACCGATCTCAGCCCCGAATGGCTGGCCGCCCGCGTGGCCGCGATGATCGAGGACGATTGCGAGATCGAGCCGGGCGAGAACCTCGTCCTTTACGGGCTCGATTCGATCGCGGTGATGACCTTTTCGTCCGAACTGAAGCAGATGGGCATCGAGGCCAGCTTCGAGGAACTGGCCCGCGAGCCGTCGCTGGACAATTGGTGGGCGCTGATTTCGTCGCGGCTGTGAACGACGGGCCGGCCGTGACGGGCCGGCCGTGAAGCGGGTCAGGCGCGCAGCGTCGCGCCGCCATCGACATACAGGTCGGCCATGGTGACATGGCCCGCCTGATCCGACAGCATGAACATCACCGCGCCGGCGATGTCCTCGGGCGTCGCCAGCTTCTTCAGCGGGATGCCGGTGCGATAGGCGTCCAGGCTGCCCTCGATCACCGCGCGCTCGCCGGCGCCGCCGTCCTCGGTCCACATGCCGGTCTGCATCGGCGTCAGGGTCGAGCCGGGCGCGACGATGTTGCAGCGCACGCCCTGCGCCGCCAGTTCCAGCCCCAGGCAGCGGACCAGCATGGTCGCCGCCGCCTTCGAGGCGGCATAGGCGCCCATGTTCAGGCGCGGAATCCCCGCCGCGTTCGAGCTGACCGCGACAATGGCGCCGCCGCCGTTGCGCACCATGGCGCGGCCGAAGGCGCGGGTGATGTTGAAGGTGCCCCGGGCATTGACGCCGATCACCCGCTCCCATTCCTCGGGCGCAAGGTCCAGCAGCGGCCCGATGGCCAGCACGCCGGCCGCATGGACGCCTAGCCCCAGCGGGCCATGCGCCGCCTCGACCTCGGCCACCAGCGCCTCGACGGCATCGCCGTCGCGCACGTCCAGCGCCCGGTTCTCGGCCCCCGCGACCGGGTTCGCGGCCAGCGCCGACTCGGTATCGCTGGCGACGACCTTCGCGCCGGCGTCCAGCAGCGCGGCGACCACGGCCCGGCCGATGCCGCCGGCCGCGCCGGTGACGATGGCGGTCCGGCCCTGAAATCCGGTCAGGCGCATGACTTCACCTCTTGCGCTTCCAGTGCGGCCAGCGCCTGCCGGGTGGACAGGGCCACGCCGCAGGTGGCGGCGATCCAGCCCATGGCCATGTCCTGCTTCTCGCGCGAAAAATCGGCCTGGGCATCGGCCACGGCAAAGGCCTCGATGTCGCGCTGGAACGCCTCGACGGCGGTGGCGAGACAGCCGATATGGGCATAGACGCCGCAGATCATCAGCTGGTCGCGGCCGCGCGCCCGCATCAGATGTTCCAGGTTGGAACGCTGGAAGGCGCTGTAGCGATGCTTGACCAGCACGATGTCGCCTGCCGCCGGGGCCAGTTCGGGCAGGATCTCCTCATGCTCGGGGACGGCGCTCATGCCCGGCCCCCAGAGATCGGCCTGAAGCCCGCGATCCGGGCGGAACTGGTCGCCCTTCTGCGCGGTGTAGAAGACCGGCACGCCCGCCGCCCGCGCCGCATGGACCAGCCGCGCGATATTGCCGACCACCGGCGCCAGCGGCGCGCCCTCGGGATAGGGGCGGCAGAAATAGCGCTGCATGTCATGGACCAGCAGCGCCAGCCGGTCGCGTTCGGGCTGCCAGGGCCCGCGCGCCTTGGGCAGCTCGGCCTCGGTCGGGGGTGCATAGGGGGCAATGCCGGGCAGGGCCATCAGGTATCTCCGTTGCAGGCCACGCCTTGCAGTGCCGCGTCCTGCGGCAGGCCAAGCGCGGCCAGAAGCGCGCCGAACTTGGCGCCGGTCTCGGCAGCCTCGGCCATCGGGTCCGAGCCGGGAACGATCCCCGCCCCGGCGTAAAGCCGAGCCTGCCGGCCGCTGATCTCGGCGCAGCGGATGGCGACATACCAGGCGCCGTCGCCGCTTGCGTCGCACCAGCCGACCGCGCCGGCATAGAAATCCCGCGCCACGGGTTCAAGGGCCTTGATGAAGCCCGCCGCCCGCCCCATCGGCACGCCGCAGACCGCCGGCGTCGGATGCAGCGCCGAGGCCAGCACCACCGAGGGCGTGTCCGCATCCTTCAACCTGCCCTCGATCCGGGTGCCCAGGTGCCACATGCTGCGGGTCGAGGTGACGCAGGTGCCCTGGGGGCAGCCCAGCTCGCGGCACCAGGGGGCCAGCGTGTCCAGGATCGCTTCGACCACCAGCGCATGTTCGCGGTGGTCCTTGGCCGAGCCGGACAAGGCCGCGGCCGCGGCGTGGTCGGCCACCGGGTCGGCCAGCCGGCGCGCCGAGCCCGCCAGCGGATGCGAGGCGATGGTCCGGCCGCGCTTCTCGACCAGCAGTTCGGGGGTGGCGCCACAAAGCGCGCGGCCCTGCGGATGCTCGGGCCCGGCGGGCAACGCCACGCGAAAGGCGGTCACGCTGCGGTCTGCATGCAGCCGCGCCATCAGCGCCTCGACCGGGATCGGCGCGGCAGATTCGACCAGCAGCGTGCGCGCCAGCACGATCTTTTCCAGCGCATCGCGGCTGCCGGCCTCCTCGGCCATGATGCCGAGCGCGCGGGCGACGGCGCCGGCATAGTCCCGCGCGGCGGGCTCGGCCGTCAGGCGCCAGCCCGGCAGCGGCAGGCCCTGCAGCGCGGCGCCGCCGGGCGCGGACGCCTCGCTGCGCCGGCAATGCCACAGGCAATCCCCCGCCTCGCGGTCGAAGGGCAAGGCGCCGCCGATCACCGCGTCCGGCGCGACCCCGGCCAGGGCCGCAGCCACCCGCGCCTCAAGCGTCGCGGCATTCCCGGCGGCGATCCGCCGCGCGGGACCGCGCCCCTGGATACGCCCCGAAGGGCCGTCGAAACCGAAAAGAACCGGATCAGGCACAGGCGACGCCGTCTTGCGCGGCGCCTCGGACAGGCGGATGTTCATCATGCATCTCGTTTCAAAGGAATTTCGTCCCCGATCCCGGCGGCGGCCCACGGCATTGGAACTGGCGCGGGCCGTGCAGACATGGATGATGCTGCGATCATATCCGGGGCAGAACTCTCCTGCGCAGGGTTTGGCAAACGATGTCTCGGGTGGCGCATCGCCGCGATCCCCAAGGGGCACGGCCAATCGGACGGCGGTCCGGAAATCCCGCCCTTCAGCTTCCCGCCGGCAATCTGTCAAAGCGGACCCGGAAAGGCAAGTAAAAAGATCAGGATTAGCGCGGGCCGGCGAATTGCCGCGACTCCGCCCTCCGCAGAGCCGGAACTGGGCGCCGGGCGGACGGGTTCGGGAAAGGTGACAATGCGGAAGGACCAAGGGGATGAACCGTCAGGACGACCCGGCAGAAGGCCCAGATTTCGACCTCGCGGCTGCACGGGTCTGCGCGATCGTGAACATGGGCTCGGGCCGCGAGGCGGGCGACGACATCGCAGACAAGCTGCGCAGGGCCTTGCAGGGCCGGGTGGCCGAGTTGCAGTTCCGCGGCACCGGACAGGGCGCCGACCTGCCCGCCATGGCCCGCGCGGCGGTGGCCGAGGGCTTCGACCTGATCGTCGCGGCCGGGGGCGACGGCACCCAGGCCGCCGTGGCCGGCGCGATCGCGGGCACGGAGGCGGCGATGGCGGTGATTCCCGGCGGCACCTTCAACTATTTCGCCCGCGACCTCGGCTCGGGCGAGACGGTCGACGCGGCGCTGGCGATCTTCGATGCGCCCCGCATCCGCCGCGTCCATGTCGGCGAGATGAATGGCATGGTCTTCCTCAACAATGTCAGCTTCGGCGCCTATCCCGAGATCCTGCGCCGCCGCGAAAGCATCTATCGCCGCTGGGGCCGGTCGCGGCTGGCGGCCTATTGGTCGGCGGTGGCGGCGCTGTGGACGCTGCGTCGCCCGCTGCGCCTGACCGTACACGCGGATGGCAAGACGCGGCACTTCACCACCGCCCTGGCCTTCGTGGCGAAAAGCGCCTATCAGCTGGACGCATTCGGGCTGGAGGGGGCCGATTGCGTGCGGCGCGGCCAGCTGGCGCTGCTGGTGGCGCGGGCGAAGCGCCCGGGGCCGCTGGTGCGCTCGGCGTTGCGGCTGGCCCTGGGCAAATCGGCGCGCTATGCCGATTTCGACCTGATCTGCGCCGATGACTTCGAACTCGAGACCGTGCCGCGCCACGAATATGTCGCCCATGACGGCGAAAAGACCTGGATGGATTCGCCCTTTCGCATCCGCGTGCGCCACGACGCGCTGAAGGTGCTGGTCCCGGCCGAAAGCGGCGGGCGGGATGCCGGATGACGCGCATCCTGCATCTCTCGGACCTGCATTTCGGGCTGGAGCGCAAGCCGCTGGTCGAGCCGCTGATCGACCGCATCAACGCCGCCCGCGCCGATCTGGTGGTGGTGACGGGCGACCTGACCCATCGCGGCCGCTCGGCGCAATTTGCCCAGGCCGCGGCCTTCCTGCGCCGGATCGAGGCGCCGCTGCTGGCGGTGCCCGGCAACCACGACATCCCGCTTTACAAGCTGGCGGACCGGATGCTGCGCCCCTGGCGCCGCTGGCGGCGCGCCATCGCCGAGAACCTCGAGCCCGTGGGCCATGTCGGCACCCTGCGGGTGCAAGGCGTCAACAGCGTCGATCCGATGGCCTGGCAACGCGGCATCGTCACGCCGGCCCAGGTGGCGCGGGTGATCGCCGGGCTCGACCCCGCCTGCATCAACATCGTCGCCCTGCACCACCCGATGCAGCAGCGCCCGCAGGTGGACAAGGCGCTGATGCAGGGCGCCGCCCCGGCGCTGGCCGGCTTCCAGGCCGAAGGCGTGCAACTGGTCCTGAGCGGCCACCTGCACCTGTGGTCGATCGGCGCCTTTCTGGGCAAGCGGGGACGGCCGATCCTGCAAGTCCAGGCCGGCACCGCGCTGTGCGACCGGCCCGGCGACCGGCAGAACGAATTCGCCGTGCTGGATTTCGCCGGCCCCGACCTGCTGGTCGAGCGCCATGTCGCGCCCATGACCGAGCCCGGCTTCCGCCCGCCCGAGCATTTGCGATTCACCCGCCGGGACGGGCTCTGGCGCCCGGCCTGATCTTCTTCGTTCCATAAATACCCTGGGGGAGCGCCCCTCGGGCCCCATCGAGGGGCCCGAGGGGCGCGGGGGAAAA
>NZ_JBGOSN010000021.1:12355-28376 GCF_046335115.1 Paracoccus sp. P2
CCCCCGGCCCCGCTCACCCCTTGGGCTCGATGCGGAAGACGGTGCCCCAGGGATCGCGCAATTCCGCCACCCCCAGCGCCTGCAACCGATCCGGATCGGCGGCCAGCACCACCTCGGCCAGCCCGGCCGAGCCGGGGCTGCGCCGCCCGGCGCCGCGGCTGTTCCAGACATTGCCCGCCAAGTGGTGATGATAGCCGCCGGTGGCAAAGAAACTCGCACCGAAGCGATGCGCCATGCGCACCATGCCCAGCCGGTTCATGCAGAAATCCTCGGCCGCGGCCACATCGCCCACCTGAAGATGGACATGGCCCACCACGCTGTCCTCGGGCGCGCCGGTCCAGGCGCCCGCACCCGCCGCCATCAGATCGGGCAGGTCCAGCGCGACGGTATCCATCCGCACCTCGGCGCCGTCATGCCGCCAGGCGCTGCGCGGACGGTCGGCATAGACCTCGATCCCGTTGCCCTCGGGGTCGCGCAGGTAAAGCGCCTCGCTGACCAGGTGGTCCGAGGCCCCGTCGAGCCCGATCCCGCGCCCGGCGACGAAGCGCAGCCAGCGCCCCAGCGCCGCGCGGTCGGGCAGAAGGAAGGCGGTATGGAACAGCCCCGCCTCTTGCGGGCGCGGGCGGGCGGCCCGGTCGCGGCGCAGCTCCAGCAACGGCTTGCCGCCAGCACCCAGCACCGTTTCCTCGCCGCTGCCGGAAATCCGCTCCAGCCCGATGACCGAGCGGTAGAAATCCCCGACCCGGTCCAGGTCGTTGACGATCAGGGCCACCCGGCCGATCTGGATGGGGGCGTCGCTCGTGGCCATCATGCTCTCCTTGATATCCTGTTGCAGCCACGATAGGCGCGGGGCGCATGGCTGGAAATGGCGCCAATCGGGGAAGACTGACGCCATGACAGCGACAATATGCGCGGATTGCCTTTGCCCGCGCCCCGGCGCATGATGCGGAGCCTTTTCGTCAGCCGGAACCCGATGAAGCCCCGCGCCCCCAAGACACGCCCCGCCAAGACCCCACCGGCCCCGACCCGGTCGCAGCCCGAACCCGCGCGGCTGGCCGCCGATCCGGCGCGGATGGAGATCTTCCTGGTCGCCACCCCCGGACTGGAAGAGCCGCTGGCAGCGGAGGCCCGCCTGCTCGGCTGGGACGCCCAGGTCCAGCCCGGCGGCGTCACGTTCACCGGCGGCTGGGCGGATGTCTGGCGGGCGAACCTGGAAATCCGCGGCGCGACCCGCGTCCTCGCGCGCATCGGCGCCTTTCGCGCCATGCATCCGGCGCAGCTCGACAAGCGCGCGCGCCGCTTTCCCTGGGCCGACTGGCTGCGCCCGGACGTGCCGATCCGCATCGAGGCCAGCAGCCGCAAGTCCCGCATCTATCACGCCGGCGCCATCACCCAGCGCATCGAGGCCGCGATCCGCGACAGCCTGGGCGCCCCCGTGGCCGAGGACGCGCCGGTCACGCTGAAGATCCGCATCGAGGACGACCTTTGCACCATCAGCCTGGACACATCGGGCGAATCGCTGCACCGGCGCGGCCACAAGCAGGCGGTGGGCAAGGCGCCGATGCGCGAGACCATGGCGGCGATGTTCCTGCGCCAATGCGGCTTCGACGGGGCCGAGCCGGTACTGGACCCGATGTGCGGCTCGGGCACCTTCGTCATCGAGGCGGCCGAGATGGCGGCCGGCCTCGCCCCCGGCCGGATGCGGCCTTTCGCCTTTGAACACCTGCCGGGCCATGACGCACAGGCTTGGCAGGCGATGCGCGGCGCCCCTGCCCCGCACGCGCCGGCCGAGCCCCGCTACCACGGCAGCGACCGCGACCCCGGCGCGATCCGCATGAGCCGCGAGAACGCCGCCCGCGCCGGGCTGGACCGCTGGACCAGCTTCGAAAACCGCGCCATCGGCGATCTCCTCCGCCCCGAAGGCCCGCCGGGGCTGGTCATGGTCAACCCGCCCTATGGCGCGCGCATCGGCAACAAGGGCCCGCTTTTCGGCCTGCACGCGACGCTGGGCGAGGTGCTGCGCGAACGCTTCCGCGGCTGGCGCGTCGGCCTGGTCACCAGCGAGGCGCCGCTGGCCCGCGCGACCGGCCTGCCGTTTCGCGAACCCGGCCCCTATGTCGCCCATGGCGGGCTGAAGATCCGGCTGTGGCAGACCGGGCCGCTGTAAGGGGAACCCCGGCCGCCGGTGCGCATTGATACGGTTGGTCGCAGGGACAGGCTCCCGGCGGATGATATGCTATCCCGAAACCGCGCAGGAGAATCGCATGGATATTCGTTTCGACAACCAGATCGCCCTTGTCACCGGCGCCGGTTCGGGGCTGGGCGAGGCGATCGCGCTGGAGCTTGCCGCCTCGGGCGCCACGGTGGTGGCTGCCGACCTGCATGAGGAAACCGCCCGCGCCACCGCCGAGCGGATCGTCGCGGCCGGCGGCCGGGCCGAGGCCGTGGCGGGCGACGTCTCTGACCCCGATGCGGTGCGCAAGGCCGTCGAGGTCGCCAAGGGGCTGGGCGGGCTGCACCTGCTGGTGAACAATGCCGGCATCGGCGGCCCCAGCGCGCCGGTCGGGGAATACCCGCTGGACGGCTGGCAAAAGGTGATCGACATCAACCTGAACGCGGTCTTCTACGGCATGCGCTACGGCATCCCGGCCATGCTGGAATCGGGCGGCGGGGCAATCGTGAACATGGCCTCGATCCTCGGCTCGGTCGGGTTCAACGGCGCCGGGGCCTATGTCTCGGCCAAGCATGCCGTGGTGGGCATGACCAAGAACGCGGCGCTGGAATATGCGGCGCAGGGCATCCGGGTGAACGCGGTCGGCCCGGCCTTCATCGACACGCCGCTGCTCGACCAGCTCGACCCCGAGGTCAAGCAGGCGCTGGTCGCCCGCCATCCCATCGGCCGGCTGGGCCGGGCGGAGGAGGTGGCGGGGCTCGTCGCCTTCCTGCTGTCCGACCGTGCCAGCTTCATCACCGGCAGCTATCACCTGGTGGACGGCGGCTATACGGCGCTCTGACGCCTAGTCTTTGCCATGCCGGCTGGCGGGCTTGCGCGCCGGCCAGCGCGGCAGGGCAGGGATCTCCAGCACATCGCCCGGCAAGACGGCCGCGGCAAGCCAGGCCAGGTCGCGCCGCGCCATGGCGATGCAGCCCGCGGTCGGAAAGCCCGGCCGGCGCCATTGGTGCAGGAAAATGGCGGACCCCGCGCCGGGCCGGGCCTGTGGGTAGTTCCAATCCGTCACCAGCACGATATCGTAAAGCGGATCGGCGCGCCGCATCGCCTCGTGGCTGGCGGCGAAGGGCGCGCGGACCGGCTGGTTATAGGCCGGATGGCCCGAGGCGTCGCACCACAAATCGCCCGGCAGGATCGGCCGCGCCCAGGCCGCCGGCCGCGGCACCCGGTCGGGACGATAGAGCAGCCCGACCAGGCGGTGCCGGCCGACGGGCGTCGCCCCGTCGCCTTCGCGCTTGTCGTTGCGGATGCCGCCGCGCCCGACCGCGCAGGGAATGAGCCGCGATCCCGCCCGCAGCCCCATGGGGGTCAAGAGCAACCTCACAGCAGATGGCCCGATTTTGCGGCCTTCACGTCCAGATAACCGGTATTGTGGCGGTTGCGGGGCGTGACCAGCGGCACGCGCTCGGCCACGCGGATGCCGTGGCCCTCCAGCATCGCGACCTTCTTGGGGTTGTTGGTCATCAGCCGCACCGCCTCGAAGCCCATCTTCTTCAGGATGCCGGCGCCGATGCGGAAATCGCGCTCGTCGTCCTCGAAGCCCAGCCGGTGGTTGGCCTCGACCGTGTCGAAGCCCTGGTTCTGCAGCGCATAGGCGCGCATCTTGTTGGCCAGGCCGATGCCGCGTCCCTCCTGGTTCAGATAGAGCAGCACGCCCTCGCCCGCCTGGCCCATGGCGGCCAGCGCGGCATGCAGCTGCGGGCCGCAATCGCATTTCAGGCTGCCCAGCACATCGCCGGTGAAACAGGCCGAATGCAGCCGCGCCAGCACCGGCGCCGCGCGCGAGGGGGCGCCGATCTCGACCGCGTAATGCTCGGCCTCGCCATTGTCGGGGCGAAAGATGTGCAGCTTGGAATTCTCGGCCGCCAGCAGCGGCAGGCGCGCGGCGGCGACGGGGGCCATCGCGGCCTCGGTCGCCATCTGCGCCAGCGCCGGGCCGGGCGAAAGCTGCGTCAGCCCCTCGGCCGGCCCGGCCAGCGGCACCACCAGAACGGCGGGCAGAAGCTGCGCCGATTTCGCCAGGGCGATCCCGGCGCGATGCGGATCGACATCGCCGCCGCGCGGGCTGCGGAAGGGGCCCTTCATCGGCGTCATCAGGTCGCCCGCCGGATCGGCCACCGCGCGCAACCAGGCCAGGTCCGCATCGCCCGGCACCGCGATCCGCGCCAGGTCGCGGTCATAGACCCGGACCTTCAGCGTCTCGGCCCGCGGCTCGGTGATCGCCAGCACGGCGGGGCCGAGGGCGCGCATCGTCTCCAGCCGGTCGGCCCGCAGCGTCTCGACCGCCGCGACCAACTGGCCGCCGATGACCACGGGCAGGCCGATGCGCAGGTCGGCGCGGGCGCGCGACAGGGTCTCTGTCAGGGTCGGGATCAGGGTCATCGGGCCAGCATGGTTGAAACAATCTGAAACATAGGGCGGATTTCCGACAACTCCATGTGAGAATTGCTGCAAACCGCTGGACGCCTGCCGCGCCGCGCCACAGTTTTCCGCCATAACGCCAAAGGAGGCAAGAATGGCCGGACTGAAAAAGATCCTGCTGGTCGATGACGAGGAAGACCTGCGCGAGGCCCTGGCCGAGCAATTGGTCGCCACCGAGGATTTCGAGGTGTTCGAGGCCGGCTCGGGCCACGAGGCGGTCGAAAGGACCAAGGGCGCCATCTTCGACCTGGTCGTGCTGGACGTGGGCCTGCCCGATACCGACGGGCGCGAGCTGTGCAAGCGGCTGCGCAAGCAGGGGGTGAAATGCCCCATCGTCATGCTGACCGGCCACGATACCGATGCCGATACCATCCTGGGCCTGGATTCCGGGGCGAACGACTATATCACCAAGCCGTTCAAGTTCCCGGTGCTGCTGGCGCGGTTGCGCGCCCAGCTGCGCACCCACGAACAGTCCGAGGACGCGATCTTCCAGCTTGGCCCCTATACGTTCAAGCCGGCGATGAAGATGCTGATCGACCAGAAGGACCGTAAGATCCGCCTGACGGAAAAGGAAACCAACATCCTGAAATTCCTCTACCGCGCCCAGGACGGGGTGGTGCCGCGCGACGTGCTGCTGCACGAGGTCTGGGGCTACAATGCCGGCGTGACCACGCATACGCTGGAGACGCATATCTACCGCCTGCGCCAGAAGATCGAGCCCGACCCCTCGAACGCGCGGCTGCTGGTCACGGAATCGGGCGGCTATCGCCTGGTGGCTTGATAAATGTTCAGCGGCGGAACCCGCGCGCGGCTTGCGGGTTTGGCCTGCGAAGCCCGGTGGTCGGAGGATGCGGCCACATGACGACCCGGCCCCGGCCCAGCCCGGCGGCCGGGTTTCCTTTTTCGCCGCCCGCGGGGGCGCTTCGCCCCCCGCACCCCCCGAGGATATTTCCCCAAGGAAGAAGACCGGGCACGGGGGCCGCGGTTCTCCGGTTCTTTCTTGGAGAAATATCCTCGGGGGTCCGGGGGCAGACAGCCCCCGGACCGGCAGCGATGGACAAGCCGCGCCCGGCCCCCTAGGGTCGCGCACGAAGAAGGAGCCTGCCCCCGTGTTCACCATCGCCACCTGGAACATCAACTCGGTCCGCCTGCGCGAGACGTTGGTCGCCCGCTTCCTGACCGAGGAAGCGCCGGACATCCTTTGCCTGCAAGAGACGAAAAGCCCGGTCGAGAACATCCCGCTGGAGGCATTCCGGGCGCTTGGCTACAAGCATTTCGTCGCGCGTGGGCAAAAGGGCTACAACGGCGTCGCCATCCTGTCGAAACTGCCGCTCGAAGATGCGGGCGACCGCGACTATGCCGGGCTGGGTCATGCCCGCCACGTCGCCGCGCGGCTGGAAAACGGCGTGACCATCCACAATTTCTATGTCCCGGCCGGCGGCGACATTCCCGACCGCGAGCAGAACGTCAAGTTCGGCCAGAAGCTGGATTTCCTGGCCGAGATGCGCGACGTCTTCCATGCCGAGCGGCCGGCACGCTCGATCATGGTGGGCGACCTGAACATCGCCCCGCGCGAGGACGACGTCTGGTCGCACAAGCAATTGCTGAAGATCGTCAGCCACACGCCGATCGAGGTCGAGCACCTGGGCGCCGCCCAGGATGCCGGCAAATGGGTGGACATCACCCGCAAGGACATCCCGCAGGGCCTGCTTTACAGCTGGTGGAGCTATCGGGCGCGGGACTGGGACGCCGCCGACAAGGGCCGGCGGCTGGACCATATCTGGGCCACGCCCGACATTGCCAATGCCGGGCATGACAGCCGCATCCTGCGACCCTTGCGCGGCTGGCAGCAGCCCAGCGACCACGTGCCGGTGCTGGCCAGCTTCGATCTCTGATCCTCCGCTGCGGCGCATGGCCGCAGGGATGCGCGGGGGCCGGCCAATCTTGCATCGGGCCGGTGGCTGCGCCATCTAGGAGGCGACCCTTTCGCATGAGGATACCCGATGCTCGAGCTTGGCTCCGCCCCCAAAGATGCCGCCCCTGCCGATTTCATCAAGGACGTGTCCGAGGCGACCTTCATGGCCGAGGTGGTCGATGCCTCGATGCAGGTGCCGGTCATCGTCGATTTCTGGGCGCCCTGGTGCGGCCCCTGCAAGACGCTGGGCCCGCAACTGGAGGCCGAGGTCGCCCGCCACAAGGGCCGCGTCCGCATGGCCAAGGTCAATGTGGACGAGAACCAGATGATCGCCGGCCAGATGCGCGTGCAGTCGATCCCGACCGTCTATGCCTTCTTCCAGGGCCAGCCGGTCGACGGTTTCCAGGGCGCGATCCCGCAAAGCCAGATCAAGCAGTTCGTCGAGAAGCTGGCCACCATGGGCGGCGATGACGGCGGGCTGGCCGCGGCGCTGGATGCCGCCGAGGCGATGATTGCCGAGGGCGCGGCCGAGGATGCGGCCGAGACCTTCGCGGCCATCCTGGGCGAGGAGCCCGAGAACCCCGCCGCCTGGGGCGGGCTGATCCGCGCCCATCTGGCCGCGGGCCATGCCGACCGGGCCGAGGAGGCGCTGGCGCAGGTGCCCGCCGCCATCGCCAATGCCGCGCCCATCGAGGCGGCCCGCGCGCAATTGCAGCTGGCGCGGCAGGCCGCCAGCGCCGGTCCCCTGGACGAGCTGCGCCAGAAGGTCGAGGCCGATCCCGCCGACCAGCAGGCGCGCTTCGACTATGCCGCCGCGCTGCATGCAGCGGGCGAGGTCGAGGAGGCGATCGAGCAGCTTCTGGAGGCCTTCCGCCGCGACCGCGACTGGAACGAGGGCGCAGCCAAGGCGCAGCTTCTGACCATCTTCGATGCCATGAAGCCCACCGATCCGCTGGCACAGAAGGGACGCCGCCGCCTGTCCTCGCTGATCTTCGCCTGACATGTCGCGCGGCATCGACCTGCCCGAGACCCTCCCGCTGTTCCCGCTGCCGGGCGCGGTGCTGATGCCCCGCACCCGCCTGCCCCTGCAGATCTTCGAGCCGCGCTATCTGCAGATGGTCGAGGACGTGCTGAAGACCCCCTCGCGGCTGATCGGCATGATCCAGCCGGCCGAAGGCGGGCTCGATTCGCTGGCCTCGGTCGGCTGCGCGGGCCGGATCGTGGCCTTTTCCGAGCTGGACGACGGGCGGCTGATGATCTCGCTCCGGGCGCGTTCGCGCTTCCGGCTGAACGAGGTGCGGCCCGGCTTCACGCCCTATCTGCGCGGCCAGGTGGACTGGTCGGGCTATGAGGGCGACCTGGCCGCCCAGCCCGAGGAAGACCCGCGCTTCGACCGCAAGGGCTTCATGGCGCGGTTGGGCCGCTACATGGAGCAGCGCGGCCTGTCCACCGACTGGGATGCGGCCGAGGCATCGGAGGCGGAGACGCTGGTCAATTCGCTGTCGATGCTGCTGCCCTTTGCCCCCGAGGAAAAGCAGGCCCTGCTGGAGGCGCCGGCGCTTGCCGACCGCCGCGAACTGCTGGAGGGGCTGCTGGAATACGCCCTGCACGGCGGCGACAACGAGGAGACGATCCAGTGACCGAAGACACCGCCGAACGCGGCTACGACCGCCACATGCTCGAGGCGCTGGTCTGCCCGGTGACGCATGCGACGCTGCGTTACGACGCGCAGGCGCAGGAGCTGGTCTCGGAAGCGGCCGGGCTGGCCTTTCCGATCCGGGGCGGCATTCCGATCATGCTGCTGAACGAGGCGCGCCAGATCCGCGCCTGAGGAAAAGCCCGCGCAGCCGGCGGGCTGCATGGCCCCTGGGCCCCGCAACCGTGGGCCGGGCCTCCGCCCCCCCTCCCTCGCGCCCGGCGAAGGCCGCGTGGCCTTGCGGGACCAAGGCCCGGCGGGAAACCGGGGGAACCGACCCCGCGCACCCTTGCCCATCCGCGGCGTCGGTCGCCGCCCGGCCAAGGCCCGGCCGGAAGCCTGCGCAGCCGGCCTCTTGCCCATCGGCGCGGCCGGCCCTGGCCGCATCGCGCGGGACCGGCCTTGCCCTTGCCGCGAATCGGACGCATGGCTGGCGGGACGAAAGGAATCGCGCATGAGCGAATGGACCAAGGGTTTCTGGGCGATGATCGCGGTCTGCGTGACCTGGGGCCTGTCGCCGATCTATTATCGCGCGCTGGCCGGCGTGCCGACCGTCGAGGTGCTGGCGCATCGCACCATCTGGTCGCTGGCGCTGTTCCTGGTCATCCTGGGCGTCCAGGGCCGGCTGAGCCAGCTGCGCGCCGCCCTGGGCGGGCGGCAGCTGGGGCGGATCGCCTTCGCGGCGCTGACCGTCTCGACCAACTGGGGCATGTTCATCTGGGCGGTGCAGGCCGGCCATGTGGTGCAAAGCTCGCTGGGCTATTACATCTTTCCCCTGGCCGCTGTGGTGATGGGCGTGCTGGTCTTCGGCGAAAGCCTGACCCGCCTGCAGGCGCTGGCCGTCCTGCTGGCGGCGCTGGCGGTGGCGCTGCTGACCTGGGGCCTGGGCGTCGCCCCCTGGATCAGCCTGGGACTGGCCCTGACCTTCGTCCTTTACGGCGCGGTCAAGAAGGCGCTGCCGCTGGGCCCGGTGCTTTCCGTCGCGGCCGAGGTGGCGCTGCTGGCGCCGCTGGCGCTTGGCTGGCTCATTGCCCAGGCGCTTGGGGTGATGCCGGCGTCGCTGGCCCAGCCGCTGGGCTTCGGCGCGAATCTACCCGACACGCTGCTGCTGATCGCCTCGGGCGCGGTGACGGCGGTGCCGCTGATCCTGTTCAGCTATGCGGCGCGGCGGGTCGGCATGGCCACGCTGGGATTGATGTTCTACCTGAACCCGACGCTGCAATTCCTCTGCGCCGTGCTGCTGTTCGGCGAATCCTTCACCGGCTGGCACATGATCGCCTTTGCGATGATCTGGGCGGCGCTGGCGATCTATTCCGTCTCGGCCCTGCGCCAGTCCCGCCACGCCCCGCCATTGGCAAACGGGTGAAACCGCGTATAGAACAGCGCGAAAGAACATCCGGGGGCGACATGGCCAATCAGAACGACAGCTTCATCGACGAGGTCACCGAGGATCTGCGCCGCGACCGGCTGTTCGGCCTGTTCCGCCGCTACGGTTGGATCGCGCTCCTGGTGATCCTGGGCATCGTCGGCGGCGCCGCCTGGCGGGAATATGCCAGCAGCCAGGCGGAAAGCCGGGCCCGGGCCTGGGGCGATGCCGTCCTGGCCGCCCGCCAGGGCCAGGATCCCATCACCGCGCTTTCCGCCGTCGATCCCGCCGGCTCGGCCGGCCGCAAGCTGCTGGCCGAGATGCTGGCCGCCGGCGCCGAGGCCGAGGCCGGCCTGCCGCAAAAGGCCGCCGAGCGGCTGAAGGCCGCCGCGGCGGGCCTGCGCAACGACGCCGTGCTGCGCGACCTGGCGCTGCTCAAGGCGGTGATGGTGGCGGGCGCGGCCATGGATGCGGCAGAACGCGACCAGTTGCTGGCCGATCTCTCCAAGCCCGGCGCGCCCTTCGAACTGCTGGCGCTGGAGCAAAAGGCGGTGGCGCTGATCGGCGCCGGCCGCACCGAGGACGCGGTGATGCTGATCGGCCAGATCCAGCAAAAGGACGGGCTGTCCGAACCCTTGCGCCGCCGCCTGTCCGAGATGATGATCACCCTGGGGGTCGAGCCCGACCACAGCGAAGGGCCCCTGCCCCAGGCCATGCCGGCGCCCGCCGCGAACTGATGGCCGGTCCCGCCGGCAAACCGAACCAACGCGCCCGCGGCCGACCCCAGATGTCACCCCCGGCCCGGATAGAGGAGAAAGCGATGACGAGGCTGTCCCTGATCGCCGCTCTGGCTGGCCTGACCGCCCTTTCGGCTTGCGCCGAGCGCGACACCATCCTGCCCGGCGAACGCCTGGACCCGCGCGCCGTGCTGTCCCCCGACAGCCCCGTGGCCGAGGGCGCGCAGGCGCCGACCACCGCCGCGCTGTCTCTGCCGGCGGTGCGCGCCAATGCCGACTGGCCGCAGCGCGCCGGCAACGCCGCCCATGCGCCGGGCAATGCGGCGCTTGGCGCCGGCACGCAGCGGATCTGGGCCGTACCCATCGGCGCGGCCTCGGACAAGCGCCACCGCATCACCGCCGACCCGGTGGTCGCGGGCGGGCTGGTCTTTGCCCTGGACAGCCAGTCCACCGTCACCGCCACCACCACCGGCGGCGGCCGGGTCTGGAGCGTGGACCTGCGCCCGGCCGGCGAAAGCGGCCGCAGCGTCTCGGGCGGCGGGCTGGCCTTCGAGGGCAACCGCGTCTTCGCCTCGACCGGCTATGGCGAGCTGGTGGCGCTGGATGCCCGCACCGGCGGCGTCGCCTGGCGGCAGAAGGTCGGCTCGACCATCGGCGGCGCGCCCACGGTCGCGAATGGCGTGGTCTATGTGGTGGACCGCGAACAGACCGGCTGGGCGGTGCGCGCCAATGACGGCAAGGTGCTGTGGCGCAGCTTCGGCAACAAGGACATGGCCGGGGTGATGGGCGCCCCCTCGCCCGCGGTCTCGGGCGGCACGGTGGTCTTTCCGTCGAACACCGGCGCGCTGGCGGGCGTCGATGCCGGCGACGGCAGCCAGCTTTGGGTCGCCAATGTCGGCGGCACCCGGCTGGGCCGCGCGGTCAGCTATTTCCGCGACATGACCGGCGACCCGGTCATCCTGGGCAATACGCTTTATGCCGGCACCAGCGCCGGCGGCGTCGGCGCCTATGACATGACCACCGGCACGATGAAATGGCACGCGCGCGAGGGCGCGGCCAGCCCGGTGCTGGCCGCCGGCAACTCGGTCTTCCTGGTCAACGACCAGGCGCAGCTGATCCGGCTGGACGCGGCCAATGGCGGCCGGGTCTGGGCGCAGAAACTGCCCTATTTCACCGAACAGGTCATCCGCAAGCAGGACCGGGTCTGGAACCATTACGGCCCGGTGCTGGCGGGATCCAAGCTTTACCTCGCCTCGTCGGACGGCTATCTGCGCGTCTTCGATCCCGCCTCGGGCGCGCTGATCGGCACCGCCCAGATCCCCGGCGGCGCCGCGGCAGGCCCGGCCGTCGCGGGCCAGACCCTTTACGTCGTCACCCATGACGGCCAGTTGATCGCATACAGATGAGCTTTACCCTCGCCATTGTCGGGCGCCCCAATGTCGGCAAGTCCACGCTGTTCAACCGCCTTGTCGGCAAGCGCCTGGCCCTGGTCGATGACCAGCCCGGCGTGACCCGCGACCTGCGCGAGGGCGCGGGGCGGCTGGGCGACCTGCGCTTCATCGTTGTCGATTCGGCCGGGCTGGAGATTGCCGAGGACGACAGCCTGCAAGGCCGCATGCGCCGCCTGACCGAGCGCGCGGTGGACGAGGCCGATGTCTGCCTGTTCGTGATCGACGCCCGCGTGGGCGTGACGGCGGCCGACGAATATTTCGCCGACATCCTGCGCAAGCGGGCGAAACACGTGATCCTGGCCGCCAACAAGGCCGAGGGCCGCGCCGGCGAGGCGGGCGCGATGGAAGCCTATGCGCTTGGCCTGGGCGAGCCCCTGCGCATCTCGGCCGAGCATGGCGAGGGCATGGACGACCTCTATCGGACGCTGGTGCCGCTGGCCGAAGAGTTCGAGGCGCAGAACGTCCAGCAGGCGCCCGAAACCGATGTCGCCGTCGAGGATGGCGAGGAGGACGAAGACTGGCGCCCCTCGGCCGCCCGGCCCTTGCAGGTCGCGGTGATCGGCCGGCCCAATGCCGGGAAATCGACGCTCATCAACAAGATCCTGGGCGAGGATCGGCTGCTGACCGGACCCGAGGCCGGCATCACCCGCGATTCGATCAGCGTCAGCACGAATTTCATGGGCACGCCGGTGCGCATCTTCGACACCGCGGGCATGCGCAAGAAGGCGCGCGTCACCGACAAGGTGGAAAAGCTTTCCGTCGCCGACGGGCTGCGCGCCGTGCGCTTTGCCGAGGTGGTGGTGGTGCTTCTGGACGTGGGCATCCCCTTCGAGCAGCAAGACCTGCGCATCGCCGATTTCGCCGAGACCGAGGGCCGCGCCGTGGTCGTCGCGGCGAACAAATGGGATCTGGAAGAGGACAAGCCCGAGAAGCTCAAGGAATTGCGCGAGGCCTTCGAGCGGCTCCTGCCGCAGCTGAAGGGCGCGCCGCTGGTCACGGTCTCGGCCCGCACCGGCAAGGGGCTGGACCGGCTGCACAACGCCATCCTCAAGGCGCATGAGGTCTGGAACCGCCGCATCCCCACCGCCCGGCTGAACCAATGGCTTTCCGCCATGACCGAGGCGCATCCGCCGCCCGCGCCCGGCGGCCGCCGCATCCGCCTGCGCTATATCACCCAGGTCAAGACCCGGCCGCCGGCCTTCGTGGTCATGGCGACCCATACCGACAAGCTGCCCGACAGCTATGCGCGCTATCTCGTCAACGGGCTGCGGGCCGATTTCGACATGCCCGGCACGCCGATCCGGCTGACCTTCCGCGACCAGGGCACCAAGAACCCCTATAAGGACAAGGCCGGCAAGATCAGCCAGTCCGGCGCGCTCTCCAAGCACAGGCAGCGGCAAAGGCCCAAGGGCAGCTAGGCGGGCGGGACCGGGAACCGCCTAGGTCATCACCCGCACCAGCGCCACGGCGATGATGGCGATGGCAATGACGGTCATGGTGGCGATGGCCGCGGCGCTGGCGACGGTGGCCGCGGCGATGCCGATCAGCCCCCAGATCAGCGCCACGCTGAAGCCGATCCGCCGCCCCAGCCGCAGCTGCACGCTGACGGCGGCGACCGAGCCGATCAGCAGCGCGACCACCGCCGCCACCTCCTGCGGCACGCCCAGCCGGTCGCGCAGCAGCCCGGTGAAGACGGCAAAGCTGACCAGCAGCCCCCAGCCCGCCACGAAGCCCAGCGCCGAGCTGCGCTGCACCAGGCTGCCGATACGGACCCCCCGCAGCGCCGCCGCCAGGAAGCCCGCCAGCATGGCCGCCGACAGCAGGAAGGCGACGACGGGATGGCCGCGCAGCAGCCAGGGCCAGACCGCACCGGCCAGCAGCCCGACGATCAGCGGCGCATGTTCGGCCAGGCTGTCGTCATGGCGGTGCAGCCGCAGCAGGTGGCCGGCGGTCGGCGGGCCCAGGCTTTGCGGCGGCAGCGCGCGCCCCTCCTCGGGCGCCGCCGCCTGCGCCAGGCGCATCCGCCGCAGCTCGAACCAGCGCCGCCCGGCGTGATAGGCCAGCGCCAGCCAGGCCATGCCCAGCAACCCGGCCATCCCCGGCCCCCGAGGCCGCAGGAACAGCGCCGACAGATCGACCGAGGGCGCGGGAAGATCGCCCAGGCCCTGCCAGGGCGACAGGCCGTAGCCCTCAACCGCCAGGGGCGGTGTCGGCGGGCCGGGCTGGACCGCATGCAGCAGCGTGCTGGCAATGAAGACCAGCACCGCCAGGATCAGCAACAGGGCACCCGCGCGAGACATGGGCAGGAAACGCCGCCCGCTCGCAGCGGGTTTCGCGCGATCCGGCTTTTGTCAGCTCACGCCAGCACGCCGTCGGCGCCCAGCCGCGTCTTGCCGCCCAGATAGGGATGCAGCGCCTCGGGCAGGACGACCGAGCCATCGGCCTGCTGGCCGTTCTCCAGCACCGCGATCAGCGTGCGCCCCACCGCCAGGCCCGAGCCGTTCAGCGTATGGACGAACTCGGGCTTTCCGCCGCCGGCCGGGCGATAGCGCGCATTCATCCGCCGGGCCTGGAAATCGCCGCAATAGCTGACCGAGGAGATCTCGCGATACCGGCCCTGCCCGGGCAGCCAGACTTCGAGGTCATGGGTGATGCGGGCGCCGAAGCCCATGTCGCCGCCGCACAGAACGATGGTGCGATAGGGCAGGCCCAGCCGTTCCAGCACCGTCTCGGCGCAGCGGGTCATGCGGGCATGTTCCGCCACCCCCGATTCCGCATCGGTGATCGAGACCATCTCGACCTTCTCGAACTGGTGCTGGCGCAGCATCCCCGCGGTGTCGCGCCCGGCGCTGCCGGCTTCCGAACGGAAGCACTGGCTATGCGCCACCAGGCGCCGCGGCAGGCTGGCGTGATCGACCAGATCGCCGTTCACGGTATTGGTCAGCGTGACCTCGGATGTCGGGATCAGCCACCAGCCCTCGCGGGTCTGATAGCTGTCCTGGCCGAATTTCGGCAATTGCCCGGTGCCCTCCATCATCTCCGAAAGCACGAGGACCGGCGCCCAGGTCTCCTCCAGCCCATGCTCGCCGACATGCAGGTCCAGCATGAACTGCGCCAGCGCGCGGTGGATGCGGGCGACGCCGCCCTTCAGCACCACGAATCGCGAGCCGGCCAGCTTCGCGGCGGTCTCGAAATCCATGCCGGGCCGGACGCCCTCGACCTCGAAATGCTCGCGCGGGGCGAAGTCGAAGGCGCGCGGCTCGCCCCAGCGCCGGATCTCGACATTGTCGCCCTCGTCCTCGCCCGGCGGCACGCTGTCCAGGGGCAGGTTCGGAACGGTCAGCAGCAACTCGCGCAGCTTGGCGTCCAGCGCCGCGGCCTCGGCCTGCAGCCGGGCGGTCTCGTCCTTCTTGGCGGTGACCAGGGCGCGCAGCCGCTGGAACTCGGCCTCGTCGCCGCGGCCCCTGGCGGCGCCGGCCTCCTTGCTGGCCCGGTTCTGCTCGGCCTGCGCGGCCTCGGCGGCAGCGATGCGGGCACGGCGGTCGGCATCCAGCGACAGGATCTCGGACGAAACCGGGGCCATGTTGCGCAAGCCAAGTGCTGCGTCGAAAGCGGCGGGGTTTTCGCGGATGGCGCGGATGTCGTGCATGGCCCATTCCTCTGGCAGGTTACGCGAAACCGGATAACCCAAAGCGGCTGAAGGCGAAAGCCTCAGCCCGCCCTCTCAGCCCGCCTGGGCCAGCATGTCGCGCAAGACCTCGAAAAACCGCTCCCGCCCCGGATAGCCCTCGACGCGCACCTGTTCGACGCCGCCTTGCAGCAGGATGAAGGTGGGCGTCAGCCAGGGCCGCCGCGCCAGCACCAGCCCGTCGGGCCAGGGCCCGTCCCGATCGACCAGCAGCAGCGGCGCCGCCCGCCCCTCGGTATGCCGCCCATAGACCGGGGCGATCTCGCGATCCCATTGCGCGCAATAGACGCAGCCCCGGCGCCGCACCATCAGCAACTGCAACCCGGCGGCCGCCGCCACCGGCCCCGCCGCCATCGCCATCGCCGCCATCCCGGCCAGAATCGCCCGCCGTGTCAGCATTGCCCGCTCCGTTTCCCGCGCCAGACTTACCCCCCGCGCGCTTCCGCCACAACGGCCCGGCGTTTACATGTCTTCCTTGTGGAAATATCCACGGGGGTGGGGGGGGAGTCGGCCCCCG
>NZ_JBGOSN010000021.1:28500-87043 GCF_046335115.1 Paracoccus sp. P2
GTGCGGGGGCAGTCGGCCCCCGCGTCGCAAGGATGCAGCCGGGATGGGCATGGACGAACTGACCGAACCCCTGACACAGGGCAATCGCCGCGCGCTGTCCCGCGCGATCACGCTGATCGAAAGCACCCGCCCCGACCACCGCGCCCGCGCCGTCGCGCTGCTGGCCGAACTCCCCGAGCGGCAGGCGCTGCGCATCGGCCTGTCGGGCACGCCGGGGGTCGGCAAGTCCACCTTCATCGAGGCCTTCGGCAAGATGCTGACCGCGCAGGGCCTCAAGGTCGCGGTGCTGGCCGTCGATCCCAGCTCGGCGCGCTCGGGCGGCTCGATCCTGGGCGACAAGACCCGGATGGAGACGCTGTCGCGCGACCCGAACGCCTTCATCCGCCCCTCGCCCTCGCGCGCCGAGCTGGGCGGCGTCGCCCGTCGCACCCGCGAGACCGTGCGGCTCTGCGAGGCGGCGGGCTTCGACGTGGTGCTGATCGAGACGGTGGGCGTCGGGCAATCCGAGACCCTGGTGGCCGAGATGTCGGACCTGTTCATCCTGCTGCTCGCCCCGGCCGGCGGCGACGAGCTGCAGGGCGTCAAGCGCGGCATCATGGAAATCGCCGACATCATCCTGGTCAACAAGGCCGATGGCGATCTGCGCGAGACCGCCATGCGCACGGTGGCCGATTATGCCGGCGCGCTGCGGCTCTTGCGCAAGCGCCCCTACGACCCCGAGGGCTTTCCCAAGGCGCTGCCGGTTTCCGCCTATACCGGCGAGGGGCTGGACAAGGCCTGGACCAGCATGACCTGGCTCGCCGACTGGCGGCGCGAGCACGGGCATTTCGACGCCCGCCGGGCCGAACAGGCGCGGCACTGGTTCCTGTCGGAACTGCGCGCCGGGCTGCTGGCGCGGCTCGACCGGCCCGAGGTGCGCACCCGGCTGCGCGAGATGGGCGACGCGGTGGCGCGGGGCGAAAGCGACCCCGATTCGGCGGCGGCGCAGATGCTGGACTGGCTGGGCGCCGCCGAATGCGACACGCTGATCGCCGGGCGACAGGCGCATGAGCGCCGGGCCTGACCCGCAGGCCGATCCCGGCGCCCTGCTGGCCGCACTCCTGGGCCCGCCGCCTGGGCCGGCCGAGCTGCTGGCCGCATGGTTCGACACGCCCTTGGGCCGCATGATCGCGGTCGCCGACCAGAAGCGACTGCACCTGCTGGAATTCCTCGAACGCGCGGCGCTGCCGACCGAGTTGCGCCGCCTGGCCGCGCGGGGCCGCATCGGTCCCGGCCGCACTGCCGTCACCGACCGGACCGAGGCGCGGATCGCCGGCTATTTCGCCGGCGAGCGGGCGGCTTTCGACCTGCCGCTGGCCCTGCACGGCACCGATTTCCAGCAGCAGGTCTGGCGGGAATTGCAGCGCCTGCCCGCGGGCACGACCATCAGCTATGCCGAGCTGGCGCGGCGCATCGGCCGGCCCCAAGCGGTGCGTGCGGCGGCGCGGGCCAATGGCGCGAACCAGATCGCGGTGGTGATTCCCTGCCATCGGGTGATCGGTTCGGATGGCGCGCTGACCGGCTATGGCGGCGGGCTGTGGCGCAAGCAGGCGCTGATCGCGCATGAATCCACGCATTTCGCGGGATGAAGCGCCGCACCGGCAGGGAACGGCCCGGCGAAAACGCTTGACGCGCCCCCCGTCTCGCTTTATTCCGCGCAAACGGATTTCCGGGCGCTGCCACGCGGCGCCCTTTCATATTGCGGGCAGCCGCCCGTGCAGGATCGAATCGAAGGAACAAGATCATGTCGCGCGTTTGCGAACTGACCGGCAAGGGCCCGATGAGCGGCAACAACGTCTCCCACGCCAACAACAAGACCCGCCGCCGGTTTCTGCCCAACCTGAACGAAGTGTCGCTGCTGTCGGAAAAGCTGGGCCGCAGCTACCAGCTGCGCATCTCGGCCGCGGCGCTGCGCTCGGTCGATCACCGCGGCGGCCTGGACGCCTTCCTGGCGAAGGCCAAGGACGCGGAACTGTCCGACCGCGCGCTGAAGATCAAGCGCGAGCTGGCGAAAGCCTGATCCTTCCGACCGTGGCGCCGATTCGGGGCCGGTCCCATGCGATGCGCCCTGCCGGCAACGGCGGGGCCTTTGCATATCCTTGCGGCCAGCACCCGAATGCGCCGGAGCCGCCCCCCGCGGGTCGGCGGCACCGTTCCGCATGATCCCCAGGGCCAGCGGGCATATCCTTGCCAGCCCCCTCCCGCCCGGCATTGACGGCGGCCGGGGCAGAAAACGGCAAGCGGGCTTTTCCAGACGAGGCTGCGATGGCTGATCCGGTTCGGGAACAGAAGCTCGGCTCCCTGACCGTCTTTTCCAATCACCCCGTCCTCGATCAGTTCGCCCGGGACATGCTGGCCGGCATCCGGGCAGAGAACCTGCCCGCCGCCCGGATCAACCTCTATGTCGGCATCCATCGCAAATTCGGCCCCGCCCTGTTCCGCAGGGGGCTGCGGCTCGGGCTCCAGACCGAACATTACTTCGACGAAAACGGCCGCACGATGTGGAGAAAGCCCCGCCCCCGGCGGTTGCTGAAACAGCTGCTGTTCTATCACCTCATCCTGGATCTCAGCCCCGCCAACGCCCCCTATTACCGATGGCTTCCCCGCTTCCTGCGGCGCCGGGTGCTGTTCGGCCCGCATGTCTTTCCCTGCCGGCCGGTGCCGTATCGCGCCGGGCAGCGCCCGCCGGTGTTCTTCGGCGCCATCAACGACCGCAGGGCAAAGATCCTGGCCGGGCTGCCCAAGGATCATTGCGACCTGCTGTCCGAGACCTATGGCACGGACCTGCACAAGGCCATCTGCGACAGCCGGGGCGTCGTCAACATCCATTTCGCCGATGGTATCTATACCGAATATCCGCGCCTGCTTTCCTCGTATCTCGCCGGCAAGCCCGTCCTGTCCGAGAAGCTCGGCGCCGAGTTGGTGGAGGGGCGGGATTACGGAACGCTGGGCCAGGACCACACCGATCACCAGTTGCGCACGATCTTTTCGTCCTTTTGCAGCGGATTTGCCGCCCGCCACCGGCTGACGGATTTCCTGCGCCGGATCGCCGGGCCGTAGCCCCTCCCCCACGCGCCGCCCAGGCGGATCAGGCCGTGAAAGCCGGTGAATTCGGACCCCGGCCATGCTATCATCGTTCCAGCCGGAGCGGAGGGCTGGGCATGATCGGCGAGGATGTTCGCGGCGGCGTGGCAATCGGCATGCTGCTGGGCCTGGATGAGGGGCGGCCGCTGGTGGTCTTTCCCGGCAATCCCTCGGCCCAGGCGGTTCCGGCGCGCAGCTTGGTGCGCTTCGATCTGGGCGACATCGGCGCCGAGCTTGCCATCCTGTTCGAGGATGGCGACCCGACCCGGCCGCTGGTGATCGGCCGCATCGTCGGGGACCGGCCGCCCGGCCCGGTTGCCGCCGTCGATGGCGAGCCGTTGCGCATCACCGCCCGGCAGCGGATCGAGTTGCGCTGCGGCAAGGCCTCGATCGTGATGGAGGCGGACGGCCATATCACCATCCGCGGCACCTATCTGGTCAGCCATGCCTCGGCGGCGAACCGCATCCGCGGCGGCTCGATCAACCTGAACTGATGTATCCCCCCGCCCCTGCCCTGCCCGAGATCCTGCGCCAGCACGCCGAGCAGGCGGCCTTTCTGTGGACGCTCTACGACCGGGCGATGCTTTTCCCCGAGGAAAACCCCGAGATGGACGCGCTGCGCATCGCCCGCCTGCTGGAGCGGCTCGAGGCGCATCTGGACGGGCTGCGCCTGGCCGGCGCCGAGGGGCGGCACATCGCCGAGGCGCGCTTTGCCGAATATCCCGAGCCGGGCGAGCTGTTCGTGCTGCGCATGCTGCAACCCGGCGCCGAGGGGCTGCGGGTGGCCGGGCTGGACCTGGACCGGGTCCGGGCCTATCTGGCCGGGCGGCTGGGTCAGCCTTCGGGCGGAGTCCCGAGGAAGGACATGTCATAGCCCTCGGCCCGATAGCCGTCACGATAGGTGATCTCGATGCCGCGCCAATGCGTGCCGTCGAACTGGAAGACGAATTCCCCGGCATCGAGGGTCAGCCAGCGCGGCGTCGCGTTCAGCCGGCAGACATAGCCCAGTTCGGCGACCGGAACGAAGGCATCCCCGGCCAGCCGGTGCAGCCCGAAATCCGAATCGCTGAAATAGATCTGGTCCCGGAAGCAGGCGATCGACAGGATGTCGCTTTCGATGCCGGTGGCGATCAGGCGCAGTTCGCTGTCCCGAAGCTCGGCAGCAAAGCCCCCCTCTCCGCCGACGAATATCCTGTCGCCAACCTGCCTGACGCAGCGGAGCTCGTCGCCGATGCCCAGTTCCACCGCCTGCCATTCCCGGCCTTGCGCGCGCAGGAACGTGCCCTTGCCCCCGACGGCATGAAGCGTCTCGGCCGATGTGCCGTGCATGGCATAGATCGTGCTGTCGGTGCCGGTGGCATCGCGCGACCATGCCCCGCCGGCATCCATGCGAAAGATCTCGCCCCGGTTGCCAAAGACGAATGCCGGGCCGTTCTCGAGTACGAACGCATCGCGCAGGAACGAGGATTCGATCCGTGCCACCCGCCAGCCCGAGGCATCGCGGCTGCGGACATAGCCCCCGATCTCGACAAGAACCTCGCGCAGATGCGGAATGGCGTGGTAGCCCATGAAAAACTGGTCCGCCACATGTTCGACGCGCAGCTCGAAGCTGGTCATCGAGATGTCGAGCATGACCAGCTGGCCGATCTCGTAATTCGGGTCCGAAAGCCGGCAAGCGACGCGGATGTCGTCGGTCGCGATCTCATAGGCGTTAAGGGAGCCGATGGAAATCAGTTCCGGCGGAAGCTCGGTGGCCGAGCTGTATTCGTGCTGTCTGGTCATACGCGTAACCACATTTGCTGAGGATCTGGGCTGACTTCCCAGGCGATCGGATCCTTGACGGCCTTTTTCGCCGAATTGCCTGGATCTTTTTCCTTCACTGCGCGGTCCAGGTATTCCATGAAGGCCGCGCGCAGGCATTCCATGATGTTTTTCTTTTCCTTGTCCGTCTTGCCCTTGGCGCGGGGGTCGTTGTCCACGACCGCCTGGGTGCAATCGTCGATGGATTCGCTGAGGCTGGGCGTCTGCGTGCGCTTTCGGATCGCGTCGTTGCATTGAAGCGTCTTGGCATGGTGGGGCGAGCCTTCCTTGCTGCCCGTGCCGGACTTGAACTTGCCGCCGGGGCCTTTCTGATAGGCCTGCATGCAGATGCAGGGGGCATCCTCCATGTTGTAGTTCTCGAAATGGGTCGCGGTGGTCTTGCCCCGGCTCCATTGCAGGTATTCGTTCTGCACGAAATGTTCGGATTCGTGGCCCTCGGGGCAATCCTTGTCGCCGTGGCGGTGCAGCTTGAAATCCGCCAGCACGGTCTTGCAGTCGAGCCGGTTGGGCGAAAACTTGCAGATCTCGGCCCAGGGCGGCGTCTGCCCGCCCGGCGAGGCGTGGTTATGCGTGGCAAGGTCGGAAAAGCGGATCACCGGCTCGCCGTCGAATTTCACGTCGTTCGACCATGAGGTGAAATATTTCTTGCCGGTGTTCTTCGAGGTGATGATGCCCTTTTTCGCCGCGCAGCCCGCCTCGGTCCCCGAGGTGCGGCTGACGTCGGACTTGTTCTTGATGTTCACCGTCTTGCCGCAGATGAACACCGTCCCGGTGCCGTTCTCCGTGTCCGAAGCCATGCCGAAGCTGGGATAGGGCACCGGCACGCCCGGCGGCGTCGCCGGGTTCTCGGGCGGGGTGAAGCAGGTGTCGGGAAAGGCGGCGATGGTCTGGGCGTTGACCGCCTTGCCGCTGATCTCCAGCCCGTTGGCGAAAACCCCGCTCATCGCATCGCCGCCGTGGCAAGGCGGTCCTCGGCCGAGACGCGCCGGGCCGGGCCCCGCGCCTCGTGCAATACCGCCGCCCCACAGGCGCCGTCGTCGCCCGAGGCCTCGACCAGCACCGGCGAGCCCGGCGCATAGCCCCGGCGCACGGCCGCCAGCGCCATGCCCAGCATGGCCGGCACCACCGCCGCGCCGATATTGCCCAGGCTCTCGGCCGGGCTCCACAGATCCTGAAAGGCGGTGCGGCCGCGTTCCAGCCGCAGGGTCATCAGCGCGGCCTGGCGAAAGAAATGCTGCTCGCCCGGCAGGTCCGAGATGCGGTATTCGACATGGGCCAGGTCGGTCTCGGCCTCGGCCAGGGCGGCGCGATAGGCCGCGGCCATGCCGTCGCCGCGCAGGGGCAGGTCCGACCCGTCCTCGCCCCGGCCGTTGCCCAGGAAGGCCGCCTCGCGCGCCAGGCCCAGCCCGGTCAGCCGCAGGGCGCCGCCCGGCCCCAGCAGCACCGCCGCCGCCGCCTCGCCGGGGATGAAGCCGTCGGCATTACCGTCCTGCAGCAGCCGCTCCAGCCCCGCGTAATGCGCCAGCGCCGGCCCGGTCAGGTAGCTGTCAAGCCCCAGCAGCAGCACCCGCCCCGCCTGCCCCGTGGCGATCATGCGCCGCGCCCGATCGAGCCCGACGAAGCCCGAAGGGCGGCCATGCGCCACCACATGCGCCCGCCGCTCGGGCAGGTCGAGGATCCGCGACAGCATGCGCAGCAGCGCCGAGGGGTCTTGCACCGGGCGGCCGGGGCGGCCCTCCTCGGCCAGGCACAGGATCAGCGCGGCCTCGGCGGCTGCGGGCTCCTGGCGCAGGATGTCGGCGACGGCACCGGCGGCCAGATGCGCCATGCGCCGCTGGCCGATCCAGTTGCGCGGCAAAGGCACCGGCGCGCCGATGCGCCAGCCGCCGGGTGCGGTAAAGCGCGTCTCGGCGAACCCGTCCAGCCGCGCCCGCATCGCCGCCGCCGACGAGGCCCAGTCGAGCCCCACCGCCGTCACCATGCCCGCCGCCAGCACGCCGATCATGGGCCATCCTCCCCGCCCCCGCCCTCACCCAGCACGGCGGGCAGACGGATATAGCCGCGCCCCTCGCGTTCGGCCCGCAGCATGGCGGCGGTCGGCTCGCCGATCCAGGCGCGCGAGAACTCGGCGATGGTGCGGCGGATCGGCACCTGCACGCGCCAGCACAGCATCAAGACCCGCGCCTCGGCGTCGATGGCCAGCGTGTCGGGCAGCGCCACGGTGTCGAGGCAGCAGTCGCGCCCGCGCCAGACCCGGAACGGCAGCCGGGTGTCGGGCAGGCGGAACGCCTCGCGCCCGCGCGGGGTCAGATGCACCAGCACCACCGGGGTAAAGGGCGCGGGCGGCGCGATCTGCTGGTCGGGCGGCGCCATCTGGTAGTAACGCTCGTCGAAGTCCCGCGGCAGGAAGGGCGCGGTTTCCGCCGCCCAGCGCTCGTCATAGGTGCCGCCATAGGGCAGGCGCAGCGGCCAGCCGCGGCCGTAGGGCCCCAGCGCCATCGGCTGCCAGTCGCCATAGGGCGAGGTGATCTCCTGCCCCGGCGCCTCGGTATTGGGCAGCGCCAGGCCGGCCGGGCTGCCGCCCGAGGCGGTGGCCCAGCCCAGCCCGACCGGATTGGCGGCATGGACCGGCACCTCGGGGCCGGGCGGGCGGCTGCGGTCCGGGCCGCCGAAGGCGGTGTCATAGGAAAACGGCATCCGCGTGAAGGGATAGGGCCGGGTCGCGGCAATGGCCGGCCCCAGCGTGCGCCATTCGCGCTGGCCGACGACGTCGAACTGCTTGGACCAGTTGCCCACCGCCAGCCCCACGCGCAGCCGCTCGACCGGGCGGCCGCCGGGGGCATGGGCGGCGCCGTTCAGCACCACGTCGCAGAAAGGCTTGCGAAAGGCGAAATCGCTTTCCCAAAGCGGCGCCGAGAACCCCGGCGCGCCGGTATATTCGTCGGCCATGACCAGCGGGCGCTGGTCCTTCAGCGGCAGGGGCGGGTCGGTTTCACGCTCGGGAAAGGCGAAGCTGCCCTTGACCACCAGCAGCATGTAGGCCTGCCCGGCCACATCCATGCCGGTCCCCATCTGATGGGAAAAGCCGGTCTGGTCCAGGATCTGCACGGCGCACCTCAGTCAAGGGCATAGGCAAAGCCGTCCGGCCCGCCGGTCACCGTCACCCTGCCGATGCCGCGCCCTTCCAGCCTGGCGTCCAGCACCCGCCGGCTGAGTTCGGGCAGGATCGCGCCGGTCAGGATGGCGTCGATCATGCGGCCGCCCGATTCGACCTCGGTGCAGCGGGCGCAGATCTGCTCCATGACGCCCTGGCCGATCACCAGCTCGGCCCCATGCGCGGCGGCCAGCCTGCGGCCGATGCCGGCCAGCTTCTGCCCGGCGATGGTCTCGATCATCGCATCCGAAAGCGGCAGGTAGGGGATCGTCACCAGCCGCCCCAGCAGCGCCGGCGGGAATACCTTCAGCAGCGGCGGGCGCAGCGCGGCGGACAGGCTGTCGATCTCGACCCGGCTGCGGCCGGCATCGGTCAGCGCCATGATCTCGTCGGTGCCGACATTCGAGGTCATGAGGATCAGCGTGTTGCGAAAGTCGATCCGCCGCCCTTCGCTGTCATCCATCATCCCCTTGTCGAAGACCTGGAAAAAGATCTCGTGCACGTCGGAATGGGCCTTTTCCACCTCGTCGAGCAGGATCACCGAATAGGGCCGGCGCCGCACCGCCTCGGTCAGCACGCCGCCCTTGCCATAGCCGACATAGCCCGGCGGCGCGCCCTTGAGGGTCGAGACGGTATGCGCCTCCTGGAACTCGCTCATGTTGATGGAGATCAGGTTCTGCTCGCCGCCGTAAAGCGCATCGGCAAGCGCCAGCGCCGTCTCGGTCTTGCCGACGCCCGAGGGGCCGCAGAGCATGAAGACGCCCATCGGCTTTTCCGGCGCGCCAAGCCCGGCCATGCCGGTCTGGATGCGGCTGGCGATGGCGGCCATGGCATGGTCCTGGCCGACCACGCGCTGCGCCAGCAGGCCGGCAAGGCCCAGGGCGCGCTCGGTCTGGCTGGCCAGCATCCGGCCCAGCGGGATGCCGGTCCAGTCCTGGACCACCGCCCCCACCGCCAGCCGGTCCACCGAGGGCAGGATCAAGGGCCGCTCGCCCTGCCGCTCGGCCAGTTCGGCCATCTTGGCGCGCAACAGCGCCAGCCGCGCGGCGGGGTCGGGATCGGGGTTCGGGGCTTCGGCACCCGCATCAGCGGCCGGCGCGGCCCCGACGGATGCATCGGGCGCGGCCTCGGCCGCAGCCCCCTCGGCAGCGGCCTGCGCGGCGGCGCTCTCCGCTTCAGCCTCTGCCGCGTCCGCCCCGGTCTCGTCCAGCGCCATGCCCTCGCCGCGCAGCTCGGCCCGCAGGGCCAGGATGTCCGAGACCAGCGCCTTTTCCGCCTCCCAGCGTTCCAGCGCGGCGGCCCGCTCGGCCTCGGCCGCGGCGCGGGCGGCATCGTTGGCGGCCTGGCGTTCAGTGGTGTCGATGCCGATCGCGGCCTCGCGGGCGATGATGCCCGCCTCGATCTCCAGCGCCTGCAAGCGGCGCTCCAGATCCTCAAGCTCGGCGGGCGTCGCGTGCTGGCTGACGGCGACGCGGGCGCAGGCGGTGTCGAGCAGGCTGATCGCCTTGTCCGGCAATTGCCGCGCCGGGATATAGCGATGCGACAGCGAAACGGCGGCGCCGATCGCCTCGTCCAGGATCTCGACCCGGTGGTGCTTTTCCAGCACGCCCGCCACGCCGCGCAGCATCTCGACAGCGGCGGCTTCCGAAGGCTCCTCGACCTTCACCACCTGGAAGCGCCGGGTCAGCGCCGGATCCTTTTCGATATGCTGCTTGTATTCGGCCCAGGTGGTGGCGGCGACGGTGCGCAGCTCGCCCCGCGCCAGAGCCGGTTTCAGCAGGTTGGCGGCATCGCCCGTGCCCGCCGCACCGCCGGCGCCGATCAGCGTATGCGCCTCGTCGATGAACAGGATCACCGATTTCGCCGAGGCCTGCACCTCGTCAATCACCGATTTCAGCCGCTTCTCGAACTCGCCCTTGACGCTGGCGCCGGCCTGCATCAGCCCGATGTCCAGCAGCCACAGATCGACCGCGGCCAGCTGCGGCGGCACGTCGCCGCGCGCCAGCCGCAGGGCAAAGCCCTCGACCACGGCGGTCTTGCCCACCCCGGCCTCGCCGGTCAGGATCGGGTTGTTCTGCCGCCGCCGCATCAGGATGTCGATGATCTGGCGGATTTCCGGGTCGCGGCCGACCACCGGGTCGATCTTGCCGGCCCGCGCCCGCTCGGTCAGGTTGGTGGCGTATTTCGCCAGCGCCCCCTCGGGCGGTTTCGGCACATTGGCCGGCGCCATCTCGGGCGGCTCCGCCGCCTCGGCTTCGGCCGAACCGGCCAGGATGCCGGGCAGGTCCGGCGCCATGCGGTCGGGGTCGATGCGGCCGAACTCGGGGCTGATGCGCAGCAGCAAGCCTTCCAGCACCGGGGTCTTGAGGCAGGCGATCAGGATGTCGCCCGAGCGCACGCGGTCGGTGCCGCCCTCCAGCGCGGCCAGGGTCCAGCCCTCCTGGATGGCGTGGAAGATGTGGTCGGAGAACTCCTCGACCGCGCTGGCCCCGCGCGGCAGGGCGTCCAGCGCGCGGGCCAGGTCGCCCTCCAGCCGGGCGCCATCGGCCCCGGCCGCCTGGGCGATCAGCGCCAGGTCCGAATCCGGCATCCCGGCCAGCGCGGCGATGAAATGCACCAGTTCGACGTAAGGGTTGCCGCGCGCCTTGGCATTGCGCGCCCCTTCGGAAAACGCCCGCAGGCACAGCGGGTCCAGCCGGGCGACCAGTTCCTTGCGCTTGACGGTTTCCCTGGATCCTCGGGCGGGGGCGCGGGGCGTCACGGTCGTCATCCTGGCCATCCTTGCAAAGCTGGCAAAAGAACCGGAGCGATAAAACGGGCTTGCCACGGGCAGGCTCGGGGGAAATGATCCTTGGGAAAGTGTATTTCAAAACCGCGACTTTCGGAAATCTTTTCGCAAGGAGCCGGCCATGGCCAGCCTGCCGCAAAAGGGAACGTCGCCATGATCCCGGCCCTGCCGGGGGACATCTTCCACGAGGGCCAGGTGCTGAACAACACCTGGACCGTCGAGGGCGTGCTGGGCCGCGGCGGCACCGGCGAGGTCTATCGCGCCAAAAGCCTCGTCACCGGCCGGGTGGTGGCGATCAAGGCGCTTTCGGCCGGCTTTTCCGGCGACGAGGGCTATCTGGAACTGATGCGCCGCGAAGAGGCGATGCGCGACATCCTGCATGATGCCGTGGTGCGCTACAGCGACTGCTCGCGCACGCCCGAGGGCCATGTCTTCCTGGTCATGGACTTCATCGACGGGCCGGCGCTCTCCGAGGTGATGGCCGAGCGGCGGCTGGGGATGCGCGACTTGCTGATCGTCGCGCATCGCGTGGCCGAGGGGCTGGTCGCCGCCCATGCCCGCGGCGTGGTGCATCGCGACCTGTCGCCCGACAACGTCATCCTGCGCGACGGCCGGGTCGAAGGCGCGACGGTGATCGACTTCGGCATCGCCAAGGACACCGCCGCCGGCGCGCATACCGTGGTCGGCAACCAGTTCGCCGGCAAATACGAATATGCCGCGCCCGAACAGTTCGACGGCAAGGCCGAGCCGGCCAGCGACCTTTACGCGCTCGGCGCGCTGCTGCTGGCGGCGGCGCGGGGCGAAGTGCCCTTTGCCGGCGCGACGCCCGGCGAGATGATCCGCCGCAAATCCGAGCCGCTGGACGTGACCGGCCTGCCCGAGCCCTTGGCGGGGCTGATCCTGTGGCTTTCGGCACCGCGGATCGCCGAGCGCGCACCCTCGGCCGCAGCGGTGGTGGCGCGGCTGGATGCGCTGCTGAAGGGGGCCGAGGCCGCGCCGGCCCGCAAGGGCGCCGCACCCCGGCCGCAACCGGCGCGAAAGGCGGGTGGCGGCGGGCGGATCTGGCTGATCCTGCTGCTTCTGGCCGTGATGCTGTCCGGCGGGTTCTTTGCCGCAAGGCCGCTGCTTTTCCCCGCCCTGCCGCTGGTCCAGCCCTGGCGGCTGGAGGCGGCGGGGGGCGAGGCGCCGCACCTGTCCGGCCCGGCGCCGGATGCGGCCAGCGCCGCGCGCATCGCCGCCGCTTTTGCCGAGGCCGCCGGGGCCAGCCCACCGCAGGACGCCCTGGCCCCGGCGCGCGGCATGCCGGCGCCGGGCTGGGCCGAGGCGGTCGAGCGGCTTTTCCCGGCGCTGCAAGGGTTGCAGGGCTGGACGGTGCTGGTCACCGACATGCGCGCCGAGATCGCCGGCAGCGCCGCCACCCCGGCCGAGCGCGACGCCATCGCCGCCCGGCTGGCCGAATGGGCGCAGGCCTCGGGGATGGATTTGGTGCCGCGGCTTGCCACCGCCCCCACCCTGCTGATGCCGGCCGATCTGGACGCGCTGCTGGCCCGCGCCGCCAGTTGCGGCCCCTTGACCAGCGACCTGTCCCCGGGCGGCGCCCCGCCCGGTGCCGGCGTGGCGATCCGCGGCGCCCTGCCCGATGCGGCCGCCGCGGCGGCACTGGCCGAGGCGCTGCGCCCGGCCCTGGGCGAGCGCGCCCTGCGGCTGGAGATCGAGACGCTCAGCCCCTCGCTCTGCCGGATCCGCGCCGCGGCGGCGGACCTGCCCGAGGGCGGCATCGGCATTCGCCTGGCCGAGGCAGGCCGGCCCGAACCCTCGCTGACCGGGATATACCGCCCCGGCGACAACCCGGTCGCGGACGTGCTGGTCCCCGCCGAACTAGCGGCGACGCCCGGCGCCGAGCTTTGGGTCGCGGTCGAGGAGACCGGCAAGGTCTTCAACATCCTGCCCAACATGACCGATCAGGAAACCCGGCTGGACCGCATCGGCCAGCCCGAAGGCGCGCTGCGCCGCGTGCGCGTGCTCTGGCCCGCCGAGGAGGCCGCCCTGGGCCAGGGACGCATCGCCTTTCGCGTCAACGACCGCGATTTCGGCAAGGCCGGGATCTTTGCCTTCGTGACCCGCGGCCCGCTTTTCGACGAGCGCCGGCCGGGCGACGAATCCGCCGCCGCCTTTGCCGAGGCGCTGGCGGCGCGGCGCGCGGCCGATCCCCAGCTCATCCTGGCCGCCACCCAGCGCGTCCTGGACCTGCGGCCCTGACGGCGGATGGGCCCGGCGCGCGTGCCGCAAGGGGCATATCGGCCGATCCGCAGGATTTCATTGCGCAAAGCCGCAGTCCATGAGATGATTTTCCCATTTCGAGAAGAACATAATGCGGCCTTTGAGAAGGTTACTCCTATGTTTCTCGCTCCGCTCGCCGTGCCGGATTCCGCCGGGCTGGATCTTCGCAACGACATGAGGTTCCTGGCGCTTGAAAGGGCGCTGGACGGGGCCTCTCGGGCGGCGCGGGCCGAACAGCTGGCCAAGGGCAATACCGGCGACGTGGCGCTGGACTGGGCGCATCTGCTGGACGAGGCCGAGGCCCTGGCCCAGACCGGCCGCGACCTGCGCCTGCTGGTTGTCGTGGCGCGGATCATGACCAACATGCGCGGCCCCGAGGGGCTGGCCGAGGGGCTGGACCTGCTGGCCGAGACGCTGGAAACCTGGTGGGACCACCTGCATCCCGCCCTGCGCGAGGGCCAGCTGGTACGCGAAGCGGCACTGCGCCGCATCAACGCGCTTTACCAGATCGAGAATGCCGATGCCGGCATCCTGGGCGATCTGGAGTTCAACACCGTCCTGGCCCCGCGTGGCCTGCCGGTGGTCTCGGGCGGGGATCTGGCGGCGGGGGCGGTCTCGGCCTCGATGCTGGCGGCCGAGGGGCCGACCGGGCTTTCCGCCGCCGAACAGGCCGAGCGCGAGGCCCGCCATGACGCCAGGGTGACGCGGGTGCTGACCGCCTGCCGCGCCCTGCGCGACACCGAGCCCGAAACGGTGGCGCGGCTGGAAACGGGGCTTGCGGCCGCGCTGGCGGCGCTCGACCGGCTGGAGGCGGCCCTGGCCGCGCGCATCGGGGACGACCCGCCGACCCGCTTCCCGGCGCTGCGCCGGGTGCTGGAGCGGATGGCGGCGACCCTGGCCAGCCCGCCGGCGCAATTCACCCGCGCGGCCGCCCCGGCCACGGCGCAAGCAGCCGATGCGCCGGCCGCAGCGCCCGCCCCGATGCCCGGCCCCATGCCCGCCGCCGCGGCCGCTGCACCGGCATCGGCGGGCCTGCCGTCCCGGCTGGCCTCGCGCGCCCAGGTCGAGGCCTGCCTCGACCTCATCATCGATTTCTACGACCGCAACGAACCCGCCTCGCCCTTGCCGCATCTGGCGCGGCGGATGAAGAAGATGGTGCCGATGAACTTCCTGCAATTGATGGAGGAACTGGCGCCGGGAGGGATGAAGGAATTCCGCAATGTCGCCGGAGTGACCGAGGACAAGGGACGCTGACGGCAGGGCGCAATCGGGGACGGCGCCGGATGGCGCCGCGACAGGGAGTAACCCGCGATGAGCGAGAGCAAGGCCAAGGTAATCGAACGCAATCGCGCCCCAAGGGTGCAGATCGCCTATGACGTCGAGCATTACGGCAGCCCGACCACCATCGAACTGCCCTTCGTCATGGGGGTGATGGCGGATCTGGCGGGCAAGTCCACCTCACGCGAGGCGCAGAAGCCGCCCGCCGAACGGTCCTTCGTCGAGGTG
Organism: Paracoccus sp. P2; assembly: GCF_046335115.1. Taxonomy (NCBI): domain Bacteria; kingdom Pseudomonadati; phylum Pseudomonadota; class Alphaproteobacteria; order Rhodobacterales; family Paracoccaceae; genus Paracoccus; species Paracoccus sp. P2. The sequence continues at coordinate 43,173 of NZ_JBGOSN010000021.1, forward strand.
GATGCCGGCCGCTTCCCCGCCTTCATGGAGGCGCTGTCGCCCCGCGTCACCGCCCGCATCCCGAACCGCCTGCCCGGCAAGGAAGGCGAGGAGGGCGGCGAGGAGGAGATGTTCGTGGACCTGACCTTTCGCAACATGGGCGATTTCGCCCCCGACCGCATCGCCGAGCAGATCCCGGAACTGGCCGAGCTGATGAAGATGCGCCGCAAGCTCGAGGAACTGCTGAGCTATATGGACGGCAAGGCCAGCGCCGAAAAGCGCATCGCCCAGCTTCTGAACGACGAGCCGCTGCTGGCCCGCATCGCCGAGCAGGCGGTGAGCCCGGCCAGCGACGGGACGGAGGGCTGAACCATGGCCGAACAGGAACTCAAGGGCACCGAAGCCGCCCCCGAAGCCGAGGCCGTCGACCTGGACGAGTTCGGCGCGCTTCTGGAAAAGGACTTCCGCGTCAAGGAACAGGACGACAGCGCCAAGCTGCGCGAACTGGTCGCCAACCTGGCGCTTGCCGCCCGCGAAAAGGCCGGCAGCGCCACGATTTCCGGCAATGCCGTGCGCTCGATCAAGTCGCTGATCGCCGGCATCGACGAGTTGCTGACCGTGCAAATGAACGAGGTGCTGCACGCCCCCGAGATCCGCCGCATGGAAGGCAGCTGGCGCGGGCTGCATTACCTGGTCAACAACACCGAAACCGACACCATGCTCAAGATCCGGGTGCTGAACATCACCAAGGACGAGCTTGCCGACCAGCTGGAGGATTTCGAGGGGCAGATGTGGGACCAGTCGCCCATGTTCCGCAAGCTCTATACCGAGGAATATTCCAGCTTCGGCGGCGCCCCCTTCGGCAGCATCATCGGGGATTACGAATTCAGCCACCATCCGCGCGACGTGGGGCTGCTGCGCAACCTGTCGGGGATCTGCGCCTCGGCGCATGCGCCCTTCATCGCGGCGGCCTCGCCCCGGCTGTTCCGCATGGAAAGCTGGCAGGAACTGCCCAATCCGCAGGATCTGAAGATGGTCACATCCTCGCCCGATTACGCGGCTTGGCAAAGCCTGCGCGAAAGCGAGGATGCGCGCTATATCGGCCTGACCCTGCCGCGGGTGCTGGCGCGGCTGCCCTATGGGCCGGACACCATCCCGGTCAAGGGCTTCGACTTCCGCGAGGAGATCGACGGCAAGCATGACCATTACGTCTGGATGAACGCCGCCTTCCCCATGGGGGTGAACATCAACCGCAGCCACAAGCTTTACGGCTGGGGCAGCCAGATCCGCGGCGTGGAATCCGGGGGCGCCGTCACCAACCTGCCGGTGCATACCTTCCCCAGCGACGACGGCTCGGTGGTGATGAAATGCCCCACCGAGATCGCCATCGACGACCGGCGCGAACATGAATTGGCCAAGCTGGGGCTGATGCCGATCCTGCATCGCAAGAACACCGATATCGCGGCCTTCCTGGGCGCGCAGACCCTGCAGGATTGCGAGGCCCGCGCCGGGCGGCTGGTCGACCCCGATGCCCAGGCCAACGAGCGGCTGTCGGCGAACCTGCCCTATCTGCTGCCGGTCTGCCGCTTCGCGCATTACCTCAAGGCCATCGCCCGCGACAAGATCGGCACCTTCAAGGAACGCGCCGACATGGAGGTCTGGCTGTCCGAATGGATCAACCGCTATGTGCTGGCCAATACCGCCATGGCCGACGACAAGGCCAAGGCCAAGCGGCCGCTGGCCAAGGCCGAGGTGCAGGTGGACAGCGTCGAGGGCCGGCCCGGCTATTACGCCGCCCGCTTCTACCTGCGCCCGCATTACCAGCTGGAAGGCATCAACGCCTCGCTGCGGCTGGTTTCGGAACTGCCCTCGGTCAAGGGGCCGTGACGCGCTTTTGCCCAGGGGCCGCGGCGGCCCCTGCGGCGCCGGGCCGGCGGGTGCATGACGCGCGCGGCCCCTGACGCGGCCCCGAGGGGCCCCGCCATGTCTGAAACCCGGCTTGCCGAACAGGCCGAACAGGGAGATGTGAGATGGCTTTCACCGGATACCTCAAGATCGACGGCATCGACGGCGAATCGCGCCGGGCCGATCACGAAGGCGAAATCGACATCTGGGGCGCCGACCTGAAGGCCGAGCAGAAAAGCTCGGCCGCGACCGGGTCGGGCCGCGTGCGCGGTCGCGCCACCATCAGCGACCTGACGCTTTACAAATGGTATGACGCCGCCTCGCCCTACCTGGCGCTGGCCTGCATGCAAGGCAAGGCCTTCGAGGCGATGACCTTCACCGTCCGCAAGGATTCGGGCGAGGCGCATCTGGATTACCTGACCATCACCATGACCAACTGCCTGATCTCGTCCTATTCGATGAGCCAGAACCAGCCGGCCCCGGAAATCGACACCATCGCCGAGCAGATCGGCATCTCGTTCGAAAAGGTCGCGATCAAATACGTCGTGCAGGCCGACGACCATTCGAAGGGCGACGAGCACGAGGTCGAGTACGACCTGATGGCGGCCAAGTGACCGCCGGGATGCGCACAGGATCGCCATGGCCAGCCCCGCCCCCGACCGCCCCCCGACCGCCGTGCCCCTCCAGGCGCGGCGCGAGGCGGTGCAGCCGAGCCTCTGGGACCGGCTGATCGACGACCTGCCCGCGCTGTCGGCCGAGATCGCAAGGCGCAAGGCGGCGCTGACCGCGCGCCACGGCGCCGCAGGGCTTCGGGCGCTGCTGGCCGGCCAGGGTCGGGAGGGGCTCGACCCCGAGCAGGCGCGCGACCTGGCGGCCTTGGCGCAATTGCAGGCCCGCCACGCCGCCTTGCAGGAGCGCGGCATCCGGGTCACGCCCGATGTCCTGCGCGAGGCGGTGCGCCGCGACATCGAGGATCTGTTCGGCATCGAGCGGCTGGAGGTGCGCTATCTGCTGACGCCGGCCGAGCGCCGCGCCGCGCCCCCCGGCATCGCCGGCGGCGCCGAGGATCCGGCCGAGATGCTGGCCGATTTCCCCCATGTCCGCGCCTCGGTGCTGAATTACGGCGTGCCGGCCTTTGCCGGGCGGCGCGCGGGAGATTTCGACCACGAGGCGCTGGCCCGCGAATTACGCGAGGTGCTGGCGGTGTTCGAGCCGCGCCTGCGCCGCGACACCATCCGCGTCAGGGTCGAGCCCGGCACCCGCATCGGCCTGCGCGTGCGCATCGAGGGGCTGTTGCTGATGGCCCCGGCGCCCGAGCGGCTGCGGCTGCTGACCACCATCGACCTGGACACGGGCATCGCCGCCACGGTGCTGGAGGAGGGCTGATGGACCGCGCCTTCCTTGCCGCCTACGAGGCCGAGCTGGACCATATCCGGGTGCTGGCCGGCGAATTCGCCGCCCTGCATCCCAACGTGGCGCGCAACCTGTCGCTGGACGCCGTGCCCTGCCCCGACCCCTATGTCGAGCGGCTGCTGGAGGGCGTGGCCTTCCTGGCCGCCCGCACGCGGATGAAGGTCGAGGCCGAGGGCCAGCGTTTCACCGCCGGGGTGCTGGACGCGCTCTGGCCCGACCTGGCCGCGCCGGGGCCGGCCATGGGCATCGGCGTGCTGCAACCCGGCCCGCAGGTGCAGGCCATGGCGGGCGGGCATCCGGTGCCGCGCGGCAGCCGCTTCGTCGCCGCCGCGCGCGAAGGCCTGGCCACCCGCGCCACCTATGCCACCGCGCAGGCGGTGACGCTCTGGCCGTTGGCGCTGGCGGCGGCGGATTACCTGCCCGACCGCGGCGCGCTGGCCGCCGCCGGCCTTGCCGTGCCGGGGGCAGAGGCGGGCATCCGCATCGGCCTGAACGCGACGGGTCCGGCCGCGCTGTCGGCGCTGGCGCTGGACCGGCTCGACCTGTGCTTTGCCGGCAGCGCGCGGGCGGGTCCGTTGTTCGACGCGATCTTCGGCAACGGGCTGGGGGCGCTGGCCCGGCCCGCCCGGCCGGGCGCGCAGGCGCTTCCCCTCGACCGGCCCGAACTGGTCGGCACCGGCGACGACGAGGGGCTGACCCCGCGCCTGCGCCGCAGCTTCGAGGGCTTCAGGCTGCTGCGCGACTATTTCCTGATGCCGGAACGCTTTCACTACCTGCGGCTGGACGGGCTCGCCCCCGCCGCCCGGCAATGCGGCGAGGGGGTGGCGCTGGAGCTTGCCCTGCCGCTTGCCCGCCCCGAGCCGCTGCTGGAGGGGCTGGGCCGCGACGATTTCCGGCTGTTCGCCGTGCCGCTGGTCAACCTGTTCGAGAAAGAGTGCAACTTCGTCGAACTCGACCCGCGGGCGACGGCGCATCCGGTCCATCCCGACCGCGCCCGCACCCGCGATTTCGAGGTCTATCGCCTGATCCGCGTCGCCGATGCCGACCGCGAGGGCGCGGACGGGCTGCTCTGCCCCGCCCATGCCCCCGAGGCGCCGCGCCATGCCGGCCCGGTCTGGTGGGCCGAGCGCCGCCCCCGCCGCCCGGCCACCGACGAAATCCGGCGCAGCCAGATGCGCAGCTCCTATGCCGGGCATGACCTGTGGATCTCGGTCTCGCGCGCCGCGGACTGGATGCCGCGCCGGCTGGACATCCGCGCGCTTTGCACCAATCGCGACCTGCCGATCCTGGACGACACGCCGCGGCTGACGCCCGAGGGCGGCGAGCCGGTGATGCGGGTTGACTTGGTCGGCCCGATGCGCCGGCCGCAACCGGCGCTGGCGGGCGCACCGCCGCAGGCGGGTCAGGGCGGTGCGGCGGGGCTGGACGAGCTGACCTGGCGGCTGGTGGCGCAGCTTGCCTCGGGCCATCTGTCGCTGGCCGAGGCCGGGCGCGACGGCGCGCCGCTTTGCGCGCTGCTGGCGCTTTACGCCGATCGCGGCGATCCGCAGCTTGCCCGCCACGCCCGCGCCGTCGCCGCCGTCGCCAGCCGCCCGGTGATCGCGCGGCTGGACCTGCCCGGCCCGCTGGCCTTCGGCCGCGGCACCGAGATCACGCTGGAAATCGACGAGGCGCCGCTGGCCGGGGCCAGCCGGCTGCTTCTGCCGGCGCTGCTCGACCGGCTGTTCGCCCGGCACGCCTCGGTCAACAGCTTCGTGCGCACCCGCACCCGCCTTGTGCAGAAACAGGAGGAGATGTCATGGCCGATGCGGCCCGGCCTGCGCCCCCGGATCTGACCGGGGAACCGCCCCCGCCCCCCGGCATCGAGGCCTTCGCCCTGATGCGGCGGCTGGAAGCGCCCGGCCGCCGCTTCGGCCATGCCGGCGGCCCGGACCAGGAGCCGGCGCGGCTGGGGCAAGAGATCCGGCTGGGCCCCGCCGCCCGCGAGGTCGCGCGCTTCAGCCCCGCCGAAGGCGACAGTCCCGCCCGCATCGCGCTGGAGATCACCGGGCTTTTCGGCCCCGAAGGCCCGATGCCGCTGCATCTCAGCCGCCGCATGCTGGAACGCATGTCCGAACGCTGGTTCGCCGGCTCCGCCCAGCCCGAGCCGGGGGCGGATCGCGCCTTCCTGGAGTTCTGCAACCTGCTCCAACACCGGATGATGGCGCTTTACTACCGCGCCTTTGCCGAGGCGCAGCCCGCCCTCGCCGCCGATCACGGGCGCGAGGGCAGGCTTGCGGCGATGATCGCGGCGCTGGCCGGGCTCGGCCTGCCTGGCAGCGCCGAGGCGCTGGACGATCCCGCGCCCGCCCTGCGCCATGCCACCGGGCTGGCCGGCCAGGTTCGCAGCCCCGAGGTGCTGGCGGCGCTGCTGTCGGACCTGCTGGACGCGCCGGTGCGGGTGGCCGAGTTCGTGCCCTATTGGCAGGACATCCCCGCCGCCCTGGCCAGCCGCCTTGGCCGCGCCCATGCCGGGCTTGGCCGGGGTGCGATGCTGGGTCCGCGGGTCTATCAGCCGCAGGCGCGGGCCGAGATCACCGTCGGCCCGCTGCCGCTTGCGCAATACCGCCGGCTGGCCGAGGAAGGCGCGGAACGGGCGGCGCTGCGCCGCCTGCTGCGCTTTGCCATGGGCGAGGAGATCGGCTTCGACCTGCGGCTGGTGCTGGCCGCGCCCGAGGTACCGCCGCCCGCGCTGGGGCGGGGACCGGCGCTTGGCCGGACCGGCTGGCTGGGCGACGGGGCCGCGCGGGACCGCGACGACCTGCGCCTGCCCTTGGACGAAAGGCAGGTCGCCTGATGACCCTGCGCCTCACCGTCCTCACCAGCCCCGTTCCCCAGCCCCAAACCGAATTGCGGCTGGAGGGCGGCCGGGCGGTGCTGGGGCGCGAGCCGGGCTGCGACTGGCAGATCGACGATCCCGAGATGTTCGTCTCGCGCCGCCATTGCATCGTCGAGGCCACGGCCGAGGGTTGGACCGTCACCGATACCAGCACCGGCGGGCTGTTCCTCGACGGGGCGGCCGAGCCGCTGGGACCGGACCGCAGCGCCGTGCTGCGCGACGGGATGCGGTTGCGGCTGGGCGACGTGACGCTGGGCGTGGCCGTCGAGGCCGGGGCGCAGGCCGCCGCGGCGGCGCCCACCGATCCGGGCATCGGCGTCGACCCGTTCTTCGCCCCCCGCGAGCCACCACCGCCGCCGCCGCCGCGGCCCTCGGAACTGCCCGAGCCCTTCGAGCGCACCACCGGCCGTTTCGCGCCGCCGCTGCCGCCCGCACCGCCGCCGGGCTTCGACGATCCCTTCACGCTGGACCCGCTGCCCGCCGCACCGCCTGCCGCGCCGGCCGAACCGGCCCCGCAAGGCGACGGCTGGAACTGGGGGCCATCCGGCGCGACACCGCCCCAGCCCGACCCCGCGCCCGTCGCGGCAACCCCTCCCCCCGCCCTGGCCCCGCAACCGCAGCCGCCATCCGACGCGGCCGCCGCCTTTCTGCGCGGCGCCGAGCTGGATCCGTCGGCCACCGAGGACGTGGACCTCGAGGCGCTTGGCCGGCGCTACCGCATGCTGGCCGAGGGGCTGGTCGCATTGCTGCGCGCGCGGGCCGAGGAAAAGGGCTCGCTGCGCGTCGCCCGCACCACGCTGGGCGCGGCCCAGGTCAACCCGCTGAAATTCCTGGCCATGCCCGACGAGCAGGTGGCCGCGCTGGTCGCGCCGCGCGGGGCGGGCTACCTGGACCCGGACGCCGCCATCGCCGAGGCGTTCCGCGACCTTGCCGACCACCGGATGCGCAGCTGGCACGGCTTGCAGGCGGCGCTGCGCCGGATGATCGACCGCTTCTCGCCCGAGGCGATCGAGGCGCAGCTGGCCGATGCCGGGATGCTGCGGGCGCTGCTGGCCGGCGGGCGCTCGGCGCTGCTCTGGGACGCCTATGCCGCCCGCTGGGCCGAGATCGCCCGCGCCGCCGAAGACCGTTTCCTGGGCGAGGTCGGCGCCGAATTCCGCGATGCCTACGAAACCCCCGAGAGGAGCGAGCCATGACGACGATCCTTCCCATCCTCACCCGCCGGGCCACGCTGGCCGGGCTTGGAACGCTGGCGCTGACCGCGGCCTGCGGCGGGCCGGCCGGTCCCGGCTCGGTCAATCTGGCCATGTCGGCCTCGGCCGGGGTCAATCCCGGCCCCGACGGCAGCGACCGGCCGCTGACGCTGCATATCCTGCAATTGCGCGGCACCGCCGGCTTCGACGCCGCCGACACGCTGGCGCTGCAAGACCCCGCCGCCGCCCTGGGGGCCGACCTGGTCAAGGCGGAAACGGTCACGCTGGCCCCCGGCGGCAGCGCCGAAAAGGCGCTGGTACTCGACCCGGCGACGACGGCGGTGGCGGTGGTCGCCGGCTATCGCGACCCGGCCGGCAAGACCACCCGCGCCAAGGCCGCCGTCTCGCCCACCGGGACCGCCAGCTTCACCGTCACCGCCGGTCCGGGCGGCGTCACCATGACCCCAGCCTGAAGGGAAAGCGCATGACCGAAGGCAGCCGCGTCGTCTGGTCCGAGGGCCTGTTCCTGCGCCCGCAGCATTTCCAGCAGCAGGACCGCCATGCCGCGGCCCAGCTGCGCGCGCTGCTGCGGGCGCGGCCGCGGCAGGCCTGGGGCTTTGTCGCGCTGCGGCTGGACCCCGCGGCGCTGGAGGCCGGGCAGGTCGCCGTGGCCGAGGCCGAGGGGCTGTTCCCCGACGGCACCGGCTTTCGCATCCCGGCCGACAGCCCGCCGCCGCCGCCGGTCGCGGTCAGCCGTGCGACACCCGCCGGCGCGGTCCTTTTGGGCGTGGCGCCGCGCCAGCCCGGCACGGCGGCGGTCGATCCCGCCCATGCCGAGCCGGGCGGCGCGCGCTGGCGCGGCGAATGGGCCAGCCTGCGCGACGAGATCCGCGGCGGCGCCGAACCCGCCGAGGTCGAGATCGCCCGGCTCTCGACTCGGCTGTTCCTGCCCGGCGAGGCCACGCAGGGCGCCGTCACCCTGCCGCTGGCGGGCATCGAGGGGCTGGCCGCCGACGGCCGGGTCGCGCTGGCCGAGGGCTGGCTGCCCCCCGCCCTGACCCTGGCCGCCGTGCCCTGGTATGGCGGGCTGCTCAAGGAACTGGTCACCGGGCTCGACCGCATCATCGAGGCGCAGGGCGGCATGGTGCTGGGCGGCGCCGGCCGCTCGGTCGAGAACCTGCTGATCCTGGAACTGGCCAATGCCGCGCGGCCAAGGCTGCAACACCTGCTGGCGCAGAACCTTGCGCATCCGTCCGAGCTTTTCGCCGACCTGGCCGAGCTGGCGGGGCGGATGGCGACCTATGGCTCCTCGACCCGGCGGCTGTCGCCCCTGCCGGATTACGACCATGCCGACCCGCAGCCGGGTTTCGCCGCGCTGGCCGATGCGCTGCGCTCGCTGATCCTGTCCCTGCGCCATGTCGAGCCGAAATCCCGCGCCCTGCCGGTCGCCCGCCACGCGCAGAACGTCTGGAAGGTGCGCATCGACAACCCCGAGATCCTGCAAAACAGCCGCATCGTGCTGCGCATCGGCTCCGACATGTCGGACGAGGGGCTGATGCAGCTTTTCACCCGCCAGGTCACGGTGGGCGCGGCCGAGGAGTTCGAGGCGCTGTGGACCTCGCGCCTGCCGGGCATTCCCCTGCGGCCGCTGCATTCGCAGCCGCGCGAGATCCCCTATGACGGCGACCGGCTGTGCCTGGAGCTGGACCGAAAGTCCGAGCATTGGGCACGGCTGCAAGCCTCGCCGGGCTTCGTGCTGGGCGTATCGGGCAAGCTGGACCGCGAACCCGAAATCGACTGCTACGCGGTCAGCAGATAGGGGCGGGGAATGGGCGACCAGAACGATCCATTCGGCCTTGGCGACCCCGGTCGCACCCGGATCCGACCGCTGGGCGCGGGCCGGCCGCAATCCCTGCCCGATCCGCCCGGCCCCGGTCCCGCGCCGCCACGCCCCACTTGGCAGGCCGCCCCCGATCCCGCCGCGCCCGAGGCCGCGCCCCATGCCCGGCGCGGGCGGGCGCATGCCAACCCGCTGGTCGCCGCCCATGCCACGCTGCTGGAACTGGCGCCCGAGCTTGAGCGCGCCAATCCCCCCGCCCGCCCCGAGGCGCTGCGCGCGCGGCTGCAATCGGTGCTGGTCGAGGGGCGCGACACCTCGGTCGCTGCCGGCGTGCCGCTGAGCCGGGCCGACCAGGGCGCCTGGTTCGTCGCCGCCCTGCTGGACGACCTGGCGTTGAACACGCCCTGGGGCGGGCAAAGCGACTGGCCCCGGCAGCCCTTGGTCACGCAGATGACCGGCGAGGTCGATGCCGGCACCCGCTTCTTCGACCGGCTGGAGGCGCTGATGCGCAACCCGGCCGGCGAGCGCGACCTGCTGGAACTGGCCTGGCTGTGCCTCTGCCTGGGCTTTCGCGGCAAGTATCGCGTGCAGGGCGGCGCCGGCGAAGGCGCGCTGGTGGCGCTGCGCGCGCAGATTGCCCGGCTGTTGCGCGACCCGGAACGCGAGGCCATGCCGCTGGCCCCGCACGGCGCCGGGGTGATCGCGCCCGACACGCCGCGCCGTTTCGCCGTGCCGCTGTGGACGCTGTGGCTGGGCGCGCTGGGGCTGGTCCTGGCGATCCACGCGGGCCTCTCCATGCACCTTTCGGGCAAGGCGGAAAGCCTGTTCACCCAGGCCGCCGGCCTGCCGCCGGCCGAACGCGCCGCGATCTTCAGGCCCGTGCGCCAGACCGTCGAGCCGGCCCCGGAACTGCCGGCCACCGTGATCGACCCGCTGCTGCCCGCCTTCGAGGCCGCCCTGCCCGCCGCCCTGCGCCCGGCCATGAAGGGGCGCGAAACCTCGGGCCTCGTGGTGCTGGTGGTGCAGGCCAGCAATCCCGAGGTGTTCCGCTCGGCCAAGGCCAGCCTGAACCCCGCCTATCAGCCGCTGGTCGAGGCGATCGGCAGGACCGTCGTGGCCAACGCGCATCGCATCGGCGCGGTCGCGGTCAGCGGCCATACCGACAACGTGCCGGTGCAGCGCAGCAATCCCTTCGCCTCGAACCAGGGCCTGTCCGAGGCGCGGGCCGAGACCGTGGCGCAGGCGCTGGCGGCGGCCGGCGTGCCCGCCGAGCTCATCAGCGCCGAGGGCCGCGCCGACAGCCAGCCGGTCGCCGACAACGCCACCCGCGACGGCCGTGCCCAGAACCGCCGGATCGAGATCCGCATCGAAAAGAGGCAATAGATGCGCGTGCTCAAGGCCATGTTCCGGTTCCTCCTGTCCCGCGGCTTCTGGACCTTCGTCGGGCTGGCGCTGCTGGCGGCGGCGATCTGGTTCTATGGCCCGCTGGTCTCGGTCGGCGAGGCGGCGCCCCTGGAAAGCGCCGAGATCCGCGCGCTGTGCCTGGGCGCCATCCTGGTCCTGTGGCTGCTGATCCTGCTGCTGGGCCAGATCCGCGCGGCGCGGCGCAACCGCATGTTCGTCACCGAACTGGCCGCGCCGCCGCCCCTGCCCGACGCGCCCGATGCCGCGGCCGAGATCGGCGGCAAGTTCCAGGAAATCCTGGCGACGCTGGCGCGCTCGCGGCTGGGCAAGCGGCGCTTTCTGCGCGAGATGCCCTGGTATGTCATCATCGGCCCGCCCGGCACCGGCAAGACCACGGCGCTGCGCCAGTCGGGGCTGAACTTTCCCATCGCGCTGAACGACGACCTGAAGGGCGTCGGCGGCACCCGCAATTGCGACTGGTTCTTTACCGAGACCGCCGTGCTGGTCGACACCGCCGGCCGCTATACCGACCAGTCCAGCGAGCCCGAGCGCGACGCGGCGGAATGGGCCGGCTTTCTCGACCTGCTCAAGAAGCATCGCGGCCGGCGGGCGCTGAACGGGGTGATCGTGGCCTTGTCGCTGGACGAATTGCTGGGCCCCGAGGACGCGCTGCGCCGCCACGCGCGCGAGATCCGCAAGCGCCTGACCGAGATCGCCGAGCGGCTGGAGATGCAGCTGCCGGTCTATCTGATGCTGACCAAGGCCGACCGGCTGCCGGGCTTCGAGGCGTTCTTCGGCGCGCTGACCTCGGCCCAGCGGGCGCAGGTCTGGGGCGCGACCCTGCCGGTCGATGCCTTGCCCGAGCCCGAGGCGATCACCCGCGAGTTCCGCAGCCTCGCCGCCGTGCTGGAGGGCCGGCTGGACGCGCGGCTGGCCGAGGATGCCGACCTGCCGCAGCGCGCCGCGATCTTCCGCTTTCCGGCCGAGTTCGAGCGGCTGGAACCGCCGCTGCGGCTGCTGATCGACACCGCCTTCGGCGAAAGCCGCTATGAGCAGACCCCCTGGCTGCGCGGCTTCTACCTGACCTCGGCCACGCAGGAAGGCTCGCCGCTGGACCGAATGCTGGCCGGGATGGCGGCGGGCTTTGGCCTGGCGCCCGCGGCGGCGCCGCATCGGATGATGGGCGAGCGGCGGTCCTTCTTCCTGCACGACCTGCTGGCCGGGGTGATCTTCGGCGAGGCAGGCTTGGGCCTGTTCGACCCGCGCGCCGAGGAGCGCCGGACATGGCTCTGGCGCGGCTCGGCGGCGGCGGCGGCGCTGCTGGTGCTGCTGGCGGGCCTGGGGTTCCTGTTCAACACCATGCGCCAGTCCGGCGCGGTCGCGGACCAGCAGCGCCTGCTGGCCGACCTGTCGGGGCGGCTGGCCAACGCCGCCTCGCGCCAGGCGCCGACCGAGCCCCTGGACCTGCCCGTCGCGCTGGATGCCATGACCGAGATCGAGGCGGCGCGGACGCCGGTGCCCGGCGGACCCTTGGCGCTGATCGGCCCCTCGGCCGCGGCCGAGATCGAGGGCGCGGCCCGGCTGGCCCGCGAACGCGGGCTGCGCAACCTGCTGGAGCCGCGCATGGTCGCCTTTCTGGAGGCGACCATGTGGCGGCAGATCCGCGACCCGGATTTCCTGCTGGGCGCGCTGAAGGCCTATCAGATGCTGACCGGGCTTGGCCCCTATGACCGGGCTTGGCTCGCGGAATGGTGGCAGGAGGTGCTGCCCGCCTTTNACCATGTGGCGGCAGATCCGCGACCCGGATTTCCTGCTGGGCGCGCTGAAGGCCTATCAGATGCTGACCGGGCTTGGCCCCTATGACCGGGCTTGGCTCGCGGAATGGTGGCAGGAGGTGCTGCCCGCCTTTGCCGCCGAGACCCCCTTCCCGACCGAGGCGGCGCGCGCCTGGCAACTTGCCGCGCTGGACCGGCTGGGCGGCGACGAAAGCCGCATCCAGGCCGATCCGCAACTGGTCGAGGCCGCCTTGCAGGCGATCTGCACCGTGCCCTTGTCGCTGCGCAGCTATCGCGCGCTGATGTCCGAGCCCGAGATCGCCACCCTGCCCGACTGGATCCCGGCGGAAAAGGCCGGGCCTTTGGCGGGGCAGGTTCTGACGCGGCTGTCGGGCCAGACCCTGCGCCAGGGCATTCCCGGCGCCTTCACCTGGCAGGGCTTTCACGGCACGGTGCTGCCGATGCTGCCCAGCATGGCCGAGGCTGCGCTGAACGACCGCAAGGTCTTTGCCGGCGGCTGTGCGGAAAGCGCCGATGCCTCGGCCGCCTCGTTGCAGGCCGACATGATGAAGCTTTACCAGGACGATTTCATCAACGCCTGGGAAGGCTTCCTGCGCGACGTGCGGCTGGCGCCGATCCCCGACCTGGCCACCGCCACCGCGAACCTGAAAGACCTTGCCAGTCCCGACAGCACGCTCAAGCGGCTGCTGAACGCCGTCGTCGCCGAAACCGACCTGGCGCGCCCGCCCGAACAGGGCGACAGCCCCGAGATCAATCCCGGCGTGCTGAAGAAGGTGGCCGGCAAGCTGGGCCTTGGCGCCGCGGCGCGGATCGGCACCAAGGTCGCCGCCGCCGCCCGCCGTCCGGGCGAGCCCGAGCCGCCGCCGCCCGGCGCCGAGATCGCCCGGCATTTCGCGCCCCTCAAGGCTATCGTCGCCGAGGTGGACGGCAAGCCGCCGCTGATCCTGGATGCCGAGACCGCGCTGGGGGCGCTGTCCAAGGAGCTTTTGACCGTGCAGGCCAGCCCCGATCCGCAGGCGGCGCTGCTGTCGCGCGGCGGGCTGCCGCAGCTGACGGGCGATCTGCGCAATGTCGCGGCCACCCTGCCCGACCCGGTCAACGCTTGGCTGGGCGCCATCGCCGGCGACACGATCAGCGTCACGCGCGAGGCGATCCTCGCGCAGCTCAACGCGCGCTGGCGGGCGGATGTGCTGCCCTTCTGCCGCGCGGCGACGGGCGGGCGCTATCCCTTCGTCGCGGATTCGGCCATCGACGTGACGGTCAGCGACTTCCAGCAGCTTTTCGGCCCCGGCGGCCGCTTCGACGCCTTCTCCAACGAGACGCTGGCGCCCTATGTCGACACCAGCGCCCGGCCCTGGCGCTGGCGGGCCGACCTGGGGCTGGACGCGCGAACGCTGGCGCCGTTCGAACAGGCCCGCGCCATCCGCGACGCGCTGTTTCCGGGTGGCGCCGGGCCGGTCATGGCATTCACGCTGGAGCCGAAGGATCTGACCCCGAATGCCGCGCGGGTGACACTGAACGTCGACGGGCAGAGCCTGGTCTATTTCAATGCCGCCTCCCGGCCGATGCCGATGACCTGGCCGGGCAAGGACGGCACCAACCTGATCTCGCTGAGCTTCACCCCCGTCGATGGCACGGGCGAGGCGATCAGCACCGAGACCGGCGCCTGGGCCTGGCTGCGGCTGGTGCGCAAGGCCGGGCTGTCGCCCACCGCGCTGCCCGAGGTCTTTGGCCTGCGGCTGGGCATCGGCCCCTATGCCGCCCGGTTCGAGCTGCGCGCGGCCTCGGTCGAGAATCCCTTCGACCTGAGCATGTTCGGCGCCTTCCGATGCCCGGAAGCGTTCTGAGCGCGCAGGCGGGCTTCTGGGGCAAGCTGCCGGCGCGCGGCGATTTCGTCGGCCGCGGCCTGCCCGAGCCGTTCCGCCGCCGCTGGGACCGCTGGGCCGCGGCGCATCTGGCCAGGCGCGAGGACTGGCCGGAGGGCGGGCTGCGGCTGCGCATCGCCTCGGGCGGGCGGGCGGCGGCGGGGCTGGTGCTGCCCTCGGCCGATGCAGTGGGGCGGCGCTTTCCGCTGGCGCTGTTCCTGCTGGCCGACAGCCTGCCCGGACCCGAGGCGCTGGAGCCCTGGTGCGAGGCCGCGCTGCAAGCCGCCGCCGAGCCCGATCCCGATGCGCTGTGGCAGGCGCTGGCGGCCCTGCCCGCGCCGGCGGGCAAGGCCGAGGCACCGCCGCTGCTGCTGTGGCAACGCGGGCATCCGGCGCTGGCCGCCGATCCCGAGGCGCCGGGGCCTGCGCTGGCAGCGCTCTTCAGTTCAGGTTGACCTTGGAGCCCTTGATCGAGGTCTCGCCCGAGGCCTTCACGTCGATCTTGCCCGAGCCCTTGATCGTGATGTCCTTGCCCTCGATGGTGATGGTGCCGTCCTTCTTCATCACGATGGCGGCCGAGCCGCAGGTCAGCGCGATCGAATCCGCCGCCACGATGGCCAGCGCCGCACCCACGTCCAGCCCCATCTTGCCGGCGACCTTGTGCAATTCATCCGCACCGACCGTGGTGGCCCGCTTGCCGGCAACGTCCAGCGTCGAATCGCCGCCGACCTTCTCGGCCCGGTTGCCGCCCGCCTTGTGGCTGCGGTTGCCGCCGACCTCGACGGTCTCGTTCCCCGCCACGTTGGTCGAGCGGTTGCCGCCTACCTTCCAGCCGTCGTCCGAGGAGATCGCGTGGTTCTGCCCGGCCAGCACCGTCACGCCGCGCGCACCGACAATGGTATTGGTCTGCGCCGCCCCGACATTGCGCGTCTCGGTCGCGGCCACGCTGTCCACCCGCGCCGCCTTGACGGTGATGGTCTGGATGCCGCCGACGGTCTGGCTATGCGCGCCGTCGATGGTCTCGGTGGAGCTGGCGGCGACATGGATCGTCTCGGTCGCGCCCACGTCCAGGCTGCGATGGCCGCCGACCTTTTCCGTATCGTCCACCCCGATCGAGACCTGGCGGTTCGCGCCGATGGTGGTGAACTTGTCGTTGCCGACGCTTTCGCGGCGGTCGTTGCCGATGGACTGGGTGGCGTCGTTGCCGACATCCTCGACCCAGTCATGGCCGATGCGGCGGGTCTCGTCGTTCTTGATCAGCTCGTTATGGTCCTTCTGCGCCTGGAAATACACCTCCTCGGCGCCGGCCTTGTCCTCGAAGCGCAACTCGTTCCAGCCGCCGCCGCCGGGCGAGCTGTTGGATTTCCAGCCCGATTGCGTGGCATTGCCGGGCAGGCCATAGGGCGGCACCTGCTCGGCATTGTAGACCCGGCCGGTGATAATCGGCCGGTCGGCATCTCCGTCCAGGAAATCGACGATCACCTCCTGCCCGATGCGGGGGATCTGGATGAAACCCCAGCCCGCCCCGGCCCAGGCCTGGCTGACGCGCACGAAGCAGCTGGAATGCGCGTCGCGCCGGCCCTTGCGGTCCCAGAAGAACTGCACCTTCACCCGCGCATGTTCGTCGGTATAGATCTCGGCCCCCGCGGGGCCCACCACCACGGCGGTCTGCGGCCCGCGCATCGGCCGGCGCGGCGTGCGGCGCTCGGGGCGGAAGGGGATGCGCGCCGGGGCGCAGACCAGCCGGACGTGATAGCCCAAGGGGTCGCGCCCCTCCTGCCCGGCGCGCTGGCCGGCGCGGACCTGGTCGTCCCACATGCGATAGCGGGCGGACAGCACCAGATGGCGGTCGTTTTCCGCCTCGCGCGGGAAACCCGCCAGCGTGAAGCTGCGCCCCGGCCCCAGCGGCCGGGCGGTGCCCTCGGCCGCGACGCGCTCGAAGGCGGCCTGCCCCTCTTCCAGCCGGATGCCGGCCAGCCGCTCGCCGCGCCCCAGGTCCAGGTGCCGGCCGGGATAAAGGTAAGCCTCGCGCCGGTCGCCGGCATGGCCCTCGGGCCGACTTGCCGTCGCCATCAGGTCCGAGGAGGGTTTCAGGAAATCGTAATCGGTCTGCGCGAAAGCCCCGATGCGCATCGCGGCGCGCGGCACCCAGCCGGTCAGGTAATCGCCCTCGCGCGGGGCGCTGGGGCTGTCGGGCTCATAGGCGATCTCCTCGGCGCCCGGCGCGGGCTTCATCGCCGCATTGGCATCGGCCAGCACGGTGACATGGCCATCCTCGCCATGCTCGAAGAAATAGAAGATTCCCTCCTCCTCCATCAGCCGCTGGAGGAAGTCGAGGTCGCTTTCCTCGAACTGGACGCAATAGTCGCGGGGCGGGTAGCTGCCCTCCAGCCGCTTGTCCAGCACCACGTCGGGATAGGCGCGCAGCACCTCCTCGATGATGTCGGGCACCGAGAGGTTCTGGAAGATGCGGTTGTCGGTCGCCAGGCTTGCGAACCACAGCGCCGGGCGCAGAAGCAGCCGGTAGAAGGCGAAATCGTCGCGGATCTCGGCCAGGCCAAACTCGGCGACATGGCCGTCGAAATGCCGCGGCTCGCTGTCCTCGGGCCCCTTGACGGCGATGGTGGCGCGGGTGCCCAGCACGTCGGCCGCCTTCACGTCCAGCGTCTTGGCCGACAGGCGCAGCTCGAAGGCGAAGGGGGCCGAGACCTGTTCCTCGCCCTCCATGCGCTCGAAGGTGACGGGCTCGCCGATGGCGGGGATGGCGACGGTGATCTCGCGGGCGGATGACATGCTGACCTCCTGCCTCCGGGGCCGATGCGCCGGCCGGATACCGGTTTCAGTATGACGCAAGCCGGGCGGATTGGCGAATGATTACAGCACTTGCGGGCAGGCCAGCCCCGCCAGCAGGCGCCGGGCCGACAGCGGGTTCAGCGGCCGGTCGAACCCCATCTCCAGGAACAGCCGCGCGCCTTCGGTGCGCAGGTCGATCAGGAAGCGCCGGCCGCCGTCGCGTTCGCGCAGCCGCAGGGGCGCCAGCAGGCGCATCAGCCCCCAGGGGCCGGGCTGCTGCAATCGCGCCGCGCCCTCGGGCGTGGCAAAGCTGACCTCGATCCCGGCGGCGGGGTCGGCGCCCGGCCAGTCCAGCGCCACCGCGTCCCCCGCCGCGCCCACCGGCCCGCCATGGCCGCCGATCAGCAGCGTGGCCCGGCCGCGTTCGGCCAGGGCGGCGGCCGAGATGCGCAGCCCCGGCGCCAGCGCCGCCCCCGCCGTCAGCGCGCGTTGCAGAAAGGCGGCGCTGTCGGGGCTGAGCCCGGCAAAGCGCGCCTCGGGCTTCCAGCGCCAGGGATCGGTCTCGCGGTCCAGCAAGGTGGCGGCGCGGGCGCCGAGGAAACGGTCCATCGCACCGCCCGGCCCGATCAGGGCGGCGACCGCGGCCGGATCGGCATCGGGGCCCTGGGCAAAGGGAAAGCGCCCGGCCAGGGCGGGGGCGCAAAGCGGCAGCACCTCGGCCTGCCAGGCGCGGGTCAGCGGGTTGGTCAGGTCGCTGGCCTCGGCCGCGCCGCTTTCGGCCAGCGTGTCCTCGACCAGCCGGCCGATCAGCGGCGGCGCGTCGCGCAGCGCCCGGACCGTGCGCGCCCGCGCCTGCACGCCAAGCAGCCGGCGCTGCGCATCCGCCGCATCCGCGTCCATGGCCCCCAGCGCCACGTTCAGTTCGGCAAACAGCGCCGCGATCTGGGCGATGCGGCCGCTTTCGACATATTGGATCTCGGGGCCGAAGCGGACGGCGACGGCCAGTTGCAGCGCGTGCGGGCGGCTGCGGTCGGTGCCGCCGGCCTGGCGCCAGACCTCGGCGATCAGCGCCGCCAGGGGCGAATCCGGCCGCGACAGCGCCCCCGAGACCAGCACCGCCCGCCGCCGGTCGTCGAAGGAACGCAGCCGCAGGTCGCCCAGCCAATCCTGCCAATGCTGCAAGGTCGCCCCCTGCAGCAGCGCCATCACCCGGTCCGGGCTGTCGTTCCGCTGGGCCGGGGCTTGCGCAAGCAGCGCCGCGCCGGCCTGCCTGGCGGCCTCGACCGCCAGGCCGGCGCCGCGCGTCCGCGCCATGTCCCAGCCGGCGGCGGTGTAAAGCCCCGGCAGCGGCCGATCCAGCGGCAGGCCCGAGCGGCGCTCGGCGATGTCCGCCAGCACCGGCAGCGCCTGCGAGGGGCGCCAGGGCGGCAGCGCCGCCGCCTCGGCCGAGCGGCGCAGTTCCAGAAAGGCGCGCTCGGGCTCGGGCGCCTCGGCGGCCAGGACGCGGGCCTGCGCCAGCAATTCGGCATCGGGCGGCGCGACCGGGGTGCCGGGACGGCGCGGCAGGGCCAGCAGATGCGGGGCAAGGCCGGTCAGGGCGGGATCGGCACCGGCGCGATCCTCGGCCCAGCCGGCCAGCCAGGCGGGCTGCCATGCCGCCGCGCCCGACAGCACCGACCAGGCGCGCAGCGTGTCATAGGCGGCCGCGGGCTCGCCCTCGCCGGCCAGGGCGGCGTCGATGGCGCGGGCCAGGGCAGGCGGCAGGTGGCGGGCACGCGCCTCGGCCAGCGCCGCCGCCGCGCGGCGGGCCGCATCGCGCCCGGTCAGCCAGCCCAAGGGCCGCACCCGCACCCGCGCCATGCCCGCCGCCACCTGCGCCTCGGCCCGCTGCAACCGGTCGAGCCGCGCGCCCAGATCGGCAAAGGGCGCTGCGCGGTCCAGCCCCGCCGCCACCGCCTCGGCCTGGAACAGCCGATCGAGCGCCCGGCTTTGCCCGGTCTCGACCCACAGCGCCCAGGCCATGGCGGCCAGCAGCCAGGCCACCGCCAGCACCGCCAGCATGGCGCCCCAGCCCGCCGGCCGGCTGCGGTCCAGCGCCTGCCGCCGCGCCTCGGTCCGGGCCAGGCAATCGTCCACCAGGGCGCGCACCGGGTCCAGTTCCGCCCCGCCGCGGCGCAGCGCCTCGGCCAGGCTGGCGCCGTCCAGGACGCCAAGGCCGCGCGCCGCGCCCTGCCAGCCCGGCAGCGCCGGATTGGCCGCGCCCGCATCCTGCAAGAGCAGCGCCAGCGCCGCCCGCGCCGCCGCCACGGCCTGCGGCGACAGGCCCGCCCGCAGCGCCTCGGTCTCGAAACGGTCCAGCAGCACCCGCGCATGGCCGGCCAGCGCCGCCATGTCCTCGGCCACCCAGGGCAGGCGGTCGGCATAGGCCAGCACCGGCCGGGCCAGCCGTTCGGCGGCGGCGGTCAGAGCTTCCCCTCGGCCTGCCATTTGCGCAGCGTCTCCTCGCCGATCTCGAAATGCATCGAATCCTCGCGGCTGTTATAGGCGGCGCCCCAGAACCAGCCCTCCTCGTTGAAATATTCGGCCAGGATCAGCAGCCCGAACTGCGTCGCGCCATCGGCAAAGGGGTCGAGCTGCCCTTCCAGCGTCAGGTCGATGGCCGTGCCCCAGGAATGGTTCGAGATCGACCGGGTCGAGCCGCGGATCAGCCGCGCGCACAGCCCGCCGGCCGTGCCCAGCTTGGCATGGATGTCGGGATCGCTCTGCTCCAGCCGCTCCAGCACCCGCGCCAGGCTGTCGAGCGCGGGCTTGAGCATGGTCACGGTGATCGGGCCGACCTTGCGCGTCTCGATCAGCGCCCGCAGCCGGGGATTGGTCACCGGCTGGCAATCGGTGTTGTAGCTGTCGCGCGGCTGCCCCAGGATCGCCAGCATGGTCGCGTTGCGCGGCTGGGTGATGCCCTTGTTGAAGCGCGACTTGGCCAGCCGCATCTGCTCGGTCAGCGCCTCGGTCGGCGGCGGGCTTTCGAAATCCTCGCCGCCCAGGTCCGCCGGAGGGGCAAGCTGAAGCTGCGGCGCGACCGGGGCACGGTTCGCCACCAGGCTCAGGTCGTCGCGCAGCTGCGCCAGGTCCGCGCGCAACCCCTGGCGTTCGACCCGCGCCTCGGCCAGCGCCTCGCGCAGCAGGGCGAGTTCCGCCTCTTGCCGGGACAGGCGCAGCTCGGTCGCCTGGTCGGCGCTGTCGAGAAACCAGGTCGTGACCGCAAAGGCGATGGCGCCGATCACCACGCCGATCGCCACGATGATCGGCGCGGCCAGGCTGCCCGCCGGCCGCGGCGCGCGGGACAGGCTGCGCCCCGGCATCGCGCTGCGCGCGGGCGGGGCAGTCGGCGGGGCGGGACGGCGGCCCATCTCAGCCCGGCCCGATGTCGACAACGATGACCGAGACATTGTCCGGCGCCCCCGCGGCCAGCACCTGCTGGAGCAGCCGGGCACAGGCGGCATCGGCGGGCGTGCCGGCGGCCAGCGCCGTGCCGGGCCGGGTCTCGCGCAGCGCCTCGGCCAGCGCGGCATCGGCCAGCACATGCGTCAGCCCGTCCGAGCACAGCAGCAGCCGATCCCCCGCCACCAGGTCCAGCGCCGCCAGTTCCGGCGCCGCCCCCGCCCCGACGGCGCGGGTGACGATATTGGCCTGGGGGTGGTCGCGCGCCGCCTCGGGCGCCAGCCGGCCGGCATCGACCAGTTCCTGCACCAGCGAATGATCGCGGGTCAGCCGCGCCAGCCGGTCCTCGCGCAGCAGATAGGCGCGCGCATCGCCGGCCCAGGCCAGCGTCAGCCGCCCGCGCCGGATCACCGCGGCGACGGCGGTGGCGCCGATCACCGCGCCCTCGCTGCGGCCCCGCGCCGCGATCAGCGCATCGGCCGCGGCAAAGCGCGCGGCCAGCGCCGCGGCGGGATCCTCGCCGTCGGCCAGGGTCTCCAGCGCGTCGATCACCCGGTCCGCGGCATAGCCGCCCAGCCGGTGCCCGCCCATGCCGTCGGCCACCGCCCAGACCCGGCCCGAGGGATCGACCAGGATCGCGTCCTCGTTCTGGTCGCGCACCGTGCCGCGATGGGTCAGCCCGGCGCCCCGGACCGACAGGCCGCGCCGGGTGGTGGGACCGTTCACCGGGTGATCCTTTGCGGGCAAGGCATCCTCATCCCGAACAATCGCGCAAGAATTGAAAACATCCTTAGTTTAGCGTAAAATATTCTTTCAGGGATGCAGTTTTTTAAGGTGATTCCCGTGCTGCGGACTGGTCTAGCCATATTGTCCGGTATTTGCCTTCTGGCCGGTTCCGCCCAGGGGCAGGACCTGACCGAGGAGCAGATCCTGCAACGCTTCGAGGCTCAGCGCGAAATGTATCGCGCCACCGTCCAGGGCCAGAAGACGCGCGGTCTGGACATGATTGCCGTCACCCCCAGCGGCGAGCCGGCCCAAGCGGACGCCGCGGCAGGCGAGGGCACCGTGGTCTTCGGCGAGTTCGCGCCCGAGCTTCAGGTCAATATCGCCATCCGCTTCGCCTTCGATTCGGCCAGCATCGCGCCCGACCAGCGCCCGGCCCTGGACAAGATGTGCTCGGCCATGCGGCAATCGGACGTGGCGCTGTTCCGCATCGTCGGCCATACCGACGCCAAGGGCTCGGACAGCTATAACGAAACCCTTTCCAAGCTGCGCGCCGAGGAAGTGCGCCGCTGGCTGGTCCAGGATTGCGGCATCGCCGCCTCGCGGTTGGAGGCGCTTGGCATGGGCAAGCGCTTCCTGGCCAATCCCGCCGATCCGGCCGCGGCCGAAAACCGCCGGGTCGAGTTCCAGGCACTGAGTTGACGCGACGGACCGCCGCGGCAGCGGCGGCATGCCGATGAACACGGGACTTTCGACGGGGCTTTCGACGGGCTGACGAAACAAGGGCGCCATCCAGGTCGCCGCATCGTTCGGGGGAGGCAGGAAAGTGACATTTGCAAGACGCGGCATCCGCCCGCCACGCCCGACCGCTCGTCCGACTGCGCTGATTGCGGCGCTTGCCATGCTGGCCCTGCCCGCGGCGCCGGGGCAGGCCCAGACCGCCAGCCAGATCACCCAGGACAGCTATCAGTCGCCGATGCAGCGGCTGTCCGGTTCGGTGGTGTTCAGCGGCTCGCCGGGCCTGGCCGCGCCCGAGGGCGCGGACCGGCTGTCGATCCAGCTGGCCGATGTCCGGGTCGAGGGCGCCCTGCCGGGCAGCGAGGCCCGGATCGCCGCGCTGCGCCAGCGCGTGGTCGGCAAGCGGATCGCGGTCTCCGAGATCTTCGCCGCCGCCTCGGACCTTGAGGCAGGCTATGTGCGCGACGGCTATGTGCTGGCGCGCGTGGTGATCCCGGCGCAGACGCTGGAGGATGGCGGCGCGCTGCGCCTGACCGTGGTCAGCGGCTTTGTCGAGAAGATCGACACCAGCGCCGCGCCCCCCGGCCTGCGCGCCCGGCTGGACGCCATGACCGCGCCGCTGGTCGACCGCCCCACGCTGCGGCTGCCCGACATCGAGCGGCGACTGCTGCTGGCCGGCGACATGTTCGGCGTCGCACTGGGATCGGCGCTGTCCACCGGCGCCCGGCCCGGCGGCACGGTCATCATCCTGGATCCGCAATTCCGCTCGGTCACGGGCTTCGTCGGGCTGGACAACAGCTTCTCGCGCGAGCTGGGGCGGTGGAACCTCAGCGCCGGGGTCGAGCTGAACAACCAGCTCGGCCGGGGCGAGGTGTTCTACCTGCGCGCCTCGGGCCATCCCAAGCTGGGCGATGACGGATATTTCGGCGATCGGCCGCAATTGCGCACCCTGGCCGGCGGCGCGGTGTTTCCGCTGGGCAATGACGGGCTGACCTTCGGACTCGAGGCGGCCAGTTCCAAGGCGGGACCGGACACAGGCGGCGTGGCCACGGCCTCGGATTTCGACCGGCTGTCCTTCAGGCTGTTTTATCCGGTGGTGCGTTCGGTCAAGCGCAACATCTCGGTCACGGCGGCGCTGGATCTGCAACGCGACCGGCAGGATCTGGAAACCGGCGCGGGCGCCATCGGGCTTTACAAGGACCGCACCCGCGTCCTGCGCCTGACCGGCGAGGGCAACTGGCAGCTTTCCGACCAAAGCGCGCTGCGCATGGCCGCCGTGCTGTCGGTGGGGCTGGACGCCCTGGGCGCGCGCAGCGCCGCCGAGGCGATGCCGGCCATGCCGCTGTCGCGCGGCGGCGCGGATGCGGATTTCCGCAAGCTGGAGCTGTCCTTCCGCTATGACCGCGACTTCCGCCAGGACTGGAGCCTGGCGCTGTCAGGGCAGGCGCAGACCGGCTTCGGCGACCCGCTGCTGTCCAGCGAGCAATTCGGCATCGCCTCGACCGAGGGGCTGTCGGCCTTTGACCTGGGCAGCCTGTCGGGCGATTCCGGCTGGTTCCTGCGCGGCGAGGTGGCGCGGCATTTCCCGGCGCAGGGCTTCGGGCACCCGCTGGTGGTCAGCCCCTATGTTTTCGCCGCGGTGGGCGCGGTCCACCTGGAAAACCCCACGGCCATCGAGGCTGCGCGCATCGAGGCCAGTTCGTTCGGCATCGGCGTCGATCTGCGGCTGATCCGCGATCCCAGCTATTCCTCGGCGCTTATCAGGTTGGAATACGGCAAAGGGAACAGGGACGATGGCCAGGAAGATCCCTCGCGTTTCACGATCGTCAGCTCGTACCGGTTCTAATCCCGGCCGCCGGCTCTGGGCGGCGCTGCTGATGTGCAGCGCATTGGTGCCCGGGCCGCTGGCGGCCCAGACCCTGCCCAGCGGGCCGAACGTGGTCGGCGGCAGCGCCAGCGTCAGCACGCCGAACCCCGGCGCCATGCGCGTGGACCAGCTGAGCGACCGCGCCATCATCGACTGGACCAGCTTCAGCATCGGCGCCGGCGGTTCCGTCCGGGTGCATCAGCCGGGGCGTGACGCGGCGCTGCTGAACCGCGTGACCGGCGACAGCCCGACCCGCATCGACGGCTTTCTGGGCGCGAACGGCCAGGTCTTCGTCGTCAACCGCAACGGCATCCTGGTCGGGCGCGAGGGGCGCATCGCCACGGCGGGCTTCGTCGGCTCGACGCTGGACATCTCGAACGAGGATTTCACCGCCGGCCGGCTGCGCTTTTCCGGCGACCGGCCCGGCCGCGTGGAAAATCGCGGGCGCATCGACATCATCCCCGGCGGCTATGCCGCGCTCTTGGGCGGGCGGGTCGCCAACAGCGGCACGATCCGCGTGCCGCTGGGCACGGTCGGGCTGGGCGCCGGGCGGCGGGCGGTGCTGAACCTTTCGGGCGACAATTTCCTGTCCGTGGCCCTGCCGCCCGCCGAGGATGGCGAGGCCATGGCGCTGGTCGAGCAGCACGGCCGGATCTCGGCCGATGGCGGCGTGATCGAGATCGAGGCGGCGACGGCCCGCCATGCCGCGCGCCACGCGATCAACCTGTCCGGCGTGACCGAGGCGCGCACCGTCTCGGGGCGCTCGGGCCGGGTGGTGCTGGGCGGCGGCGACGGCGGCCGGGTGCGCGTGGCGGGCCGGGTCGATGCCAGCGGCGGCCGGCGCGCCGCGGCACCCATCACCGCCGAACGGCCCGCGGCGCGGCCCGAGCGCGGCGGCAGCATCACCGTCACCGGCGCCGAGATCGCGCTGGAGGGCGCGGTGCTGGATGCCAGCGGCACCGGCGGCGGCGGGCTGATCCGGGTCGGCGGCGATTATCGCGGCACCGGCGACCTGCCGCGGGCGCGGCGCACCACGCTGGACGCCGGGACGCGACTGCTGGCCGACGGGATCGGCCATGCCGACGGCGGGCGGATCATCGTCTGGTCCGACGACCACACCCGCTTTGCCGGCGGCGTGTCGGTGCGCGGCGGCGCCGAGGGCGGCGACGGCGGCTTTGCCGAGATCTCCAGCCGCGGCGAACTGGCGATCCGCAGTTCCGACGTGCGGGTCTCGGCCCCCAGGGGGCGGCCGGGCACCGCGCTGTTCGACCCGCAGAACCTGCGCATCGTCGACGAAGAAACATATGACCCCGACGACCCCACGCATGTGCTGGTGACGGACATCTACGGCATGTTGCTGGATGCGGGACATTACATCCTCTCGACCGAGGGCGAGGGCGACGATGCCGGCGACCTGGTGGTCGATACGCCGATGACCCTGACCTTCGCCGCCGGCGCGGCCAGCCACCTGGACCTGCGCGCCGACAACGACCTGCTGGTCAATGCCGCGATGAGCTGGAGCGGGCCGGGCCAGCTGTCGCTGACCGCCGGCGCCGGCCTCACGACCCTTGGCGGGCTGAGCTGGAGCGGCGCCACGGCGCTGAACCTGACCGCGGGCGAAAGCATCGCGCTGGCCGCGCCGGTACAGGGGCCGGCCGGTATGCTGAACCTGCAGGCGCCGCTGGTCACGGCCGGCGCCGGCGTCTCGGTGGACAGCTTCCGCCTGAACGGCGCCTCGCAATGGTGGCAGGTCGCCGCCACGCTGCCGGGCTTTGCGGCGCGCGATTTCGCGCTTTCCGACACCGCGGGCTTCTTGCGCGCCACGGGCGGCGCCGGCACCGCCGCCAGCCGCTATGTCATCACCGATGTCTATGGGCTTCAGGGCATCGGCTCGGCCGGCTTTGCCGGCGCGCATTACGCCCTGGGGGCCGACATCGGCGCGGCGGGCACGGCCGGCTGGAACCTGGGTGCGGGCTTCCGGCCCATCGGCAGCCGCGGCACGCCCTTCTCGGGCAGCCTGGACGGCGCCACGGCGGCGGGCGGGCGCCACGCGATCAGCGGGCTTGCGCAGGTGGTCAGCTCGGGTCCGGGCGGGCTGTTCGGCACCATCGCCGGCGCCACGATCCGGAACCTGCGCCTGCTGGACATCGACCTGGACGCGCAGCAAGGCTTCGCCGCCGTCGCCGGCGGGCTGGTCGGCGAGACGCAGGCGGGCGAGGCACCCAACGTGATCGAGAACGTGCTGGTCACCGGCCGGATCGCGGCCGAGATGGGCGAGGATTCGGTCAGCAGCGCCAGCTTTGGCGGCCTGGCCGGGCTGTTCGGCGACGGCCGCATCACGGATGCGGAATCCCGCGTCGCCCTGGCGCTTTCGGGCCAGGCGGACGGCTGGGGCGACGTGGTCATGGCCGGCGGCCTTGTCGGGCAATCGCTGGGCGGGATGACCGTCACCGGCAGCCGCTATGCCGGCAGCATCGAATCCGGCTTCGACGGGTCCGAGGACAACAGCGAAGGCTTCGCCCCCGCCTCGCGGCTGGGCGGGCTGGTCGGGCTGACCCAGGAGGGCGACAGCATCGCGGATTCCACCGCCGCCGCCGAGATCACCCAGACCGGCAGCGGCAACTGGATCATCGGCGGGCTGGTGGGCGAGAATGCCGCGGACCTGTCCGGGGTCTCGGCAACCGGCACCCTCACCCTGACGCAGGAAGGGGCAGAGACCATCCGGCTGCTTTCCCTGGGCGGACTGGCGGGCACCAGCAGCGGCGCGGTCTCGGATGCCTGGAGCGACGTTGCCATGGATCTCGACACCGCGGGCTATGTCCGGGCCGGCGGGCTGGTCGGGGTGAACCAGGGCACCATCGGCGCCGCCTATGCCCTGGGCGGGCTGGGCCTTGCCCTGTCCGGCCTGCCCGAGGGCGACAGCATCGCCGAGATCGGCGGCCTGGCCGGCGTGAACGAGGGCGAGATCGCCGATGCCTTTGCCGACAATGCAATCAACATCTCGGGCAATGCGCTGGCGGCGGCGGGCGGGCTGGTCGGCTGGAACCTGGGCACGATCACCCGCGCCCGCGCCTCGGGCAGCCTGCTGGTCGCGCTGGACGGCACCGAGGCGCTGGACGGCCCCCGCTCGGCCCTGGGCGGGCTGGCGGGCTGGAACGACGGCAGCATCGCCGATGCCTATGCGCTGGCGCCCGTGACCTATTCCGGCAACCTGCCGGCGACCATCGGCGGGCTGGTCGGCTCGAACGCCGGCAGCGTCGCGCGAAGCCATGCGGCAGGCCGGATCAGTTCCACCGCCGCGCCGGGCCTGCTGCGCCTCGGCGGGCTGGTCGGGGCCAATGACGAAGGCGAGGGCACCGGCAGCACCACCGCCTCGTTCTGGGACCGCGAGGCCAGCGGGCAGCAGCAATCCGCCGGCGGCACCGGCCTGACCACGGCCCAGTTGCAGGACACGGCGGGCTTCATGGCCCGCGCGGCGGGCTGGAGCTTCACGACCACCTGGGCGCCGGGCGGTGACGGCGCCTATCCGCAGCTTTACAGCATCGACCCGGTGCTTTGGGCCGAACCCGCGCCGCTGTCCGCGACCTATGGCGACGCACTACCCACGCCCAGCGGCACGGTGCATGGGCTGGGCCGCTACCTGTTCGGCGACCAGCCCGCGGTCGCAGGGATCTTCAGCCTGCCGGCGGGGGTGCGCAATGCCGGAACCTATCCCGTCCAGACGGCAGGCAGCGTCACCTCGGCCGACGGGACCGGCTATCGCATCGTCGCCTCGGCGGCGAGCCTGACCATCAACCGCGCGCTGCTGACCGTCTCGGCCAACGACCTGAGCAAGACCTATGGCGAGGAGCGGCGGCTATCGGTCGGGGACGCCACCGCGACGGGCCTGCACTACGACGACCGGCTGGCCGCGCTGGACCTGGCCAGCGAGGGCGAGGCGGCCGGGGCCTGGGTCGCCGGCTCACCCTATGTCATCACCGCAGGCGGCGCCCGGATCGACGGCGCGGATGGCGATGCGACCGGCAATTACATCATCACCTATGCCGAGGGCGCGCTGGAGGTCTTGCGGCGCGCCATCACCATCGGCGCGCGCGACGCCGCGGCCCGCTTCGGCACTGCGCCGGTGCTGGACTGGGCGCTGATCGCGGGCAGCCTGGCCCAGGGCGACGCGATCACCGACGTCCTGCTGGCCAGCGACGCCACCGTGACCAGCCCGCCGGGCGCTTACGGCATCACCGCCTCGGACGCGCGGATGCTGGCGGGGGCCGAGGCGAACTATGCCATCACCTATGCCCCCGGCACCTTGCAGATCGTCAGCCCCGGCACGGCCAGGGGGCTGCCGGTCCCGCAGAACACCCTGCCGGGGACGGAACTGCCGAACCCGACGGACGGGCCGGTGCCCTTCCCGATCGCGGCGGCCGGTGCGGCCTCGGTGCTGCCGGACGGGTTGCCGCCGCTCACCTCCGGCCCGCAGGACGACGGGCTGACCCGGTTGGCCGCGCTGTCGGACGAGGTGTCGCAGATGATCGACGCCTGCAGCCAGCACGAGGGCCAGGCCGAGGACATGCTGGCCTGCCTGTCGCGGGCGCTGGACCGCTATTCCAGCGCGCTGGACGAGCTTTCGGCGGAACTGCCGCCCTCGATGCAGACGGTCTCGGCCATCCTGCGCCAGGCCAGCGCGGAAATCGGCGCGGCGCGCAGCCGGGCGATGGACCGCCTCGCCACGGCCGGCAGCGAGGCCGAGCGCCGCGCCATCCGCCGCGACGCCCTGCGCGAGGCCAGCCAGGCCATCGCCGGCGCCCGCGCCGAGATCGTCAAGCAGATCGAGTTGCTGCGGGTCGAAGACCCCGAACTGGCCCGCGCCCATGCCCGGCAGGAGGGGCTGATCCTTGCCACGGTCGAGAAAGCCGATGCCGTCCTGGTGCGCGCGGTCGGGCTTTAGGCCCGCCTCCATCCTGGCGGCCGTTCTGGCGGCGCTGATCGCGGCGCTGCTCATGGCCGCGCAGGCCGCGGCGGCGCCCAAGGTGGCGCTGGTCATCGGCAATGCCGCCTATGCCGGCGTGCCGGCGCTGGACAACCCCGCCAACGATGCCGAGGACATGACCGCGGCGCTGCGCGACCTGGGCTTCCAGGTGATCCTGGGCGTGGACAGCGACCAGGCGCAGATGCGGGCGCTGGTCGGCCAGTTCGGCGCGGCGGCGCAGACCGCCGAGGTGGCGCTGTTCTATTACGCCGGCCATGCCTTTCAGGTCGCGGACCGGAACTATCTGCTGCCGCAGGATTTCCGGCTGGATCGGCTGGACCAGGCGACCGAGCGCACCGTGGCGCTGGACGAGGTGCTGGGGGCGATGGCCAAGGCGCCGGGGGTCAAGATCGTCCTGCTGGACGCCTGCGGCGACAATCCGCTGCGGCTTCCCGGCGCCGGCAGCGGCCTGGCCCGCATCGGCAGCCCCGCCGATTTCCTGATCGCCTATGCCACCCAGCCCGGCGCGGTGGCCTTTGACGGCGCCGGCCGCAACGGCACCTTCACCGAGGCGCTGCTGAGCCATATCCACACCCCCGCCCAGGACATCGGCGAGATGATGATCGCGGTGCGCAAGGACGTGATGGCGCGCACCGGCGGGCAGCAGATCCCCTGGGACGCCTCGGCGTTGACCCGGCGGTTCCGCTTTGCCGACGGCCCGCCCACCGCCTCGCCCGAGACGCTGTTCTACCAGGTCTCGGTCCGCGCCGCCGATCCGGCGCTGCTGCGGCTTTACCTGCAACGCTATCCCAACGGCAGCCATGTCGGCGAGGTGCTGGCGCTGCTGGCGCAGGATCCGGGCCGGGCGGGCCAGGCGCGGCGCAGCATGGGCCCCGAGGCCGAGGGCACGGCGGGCGAGCAGCTTTGGGATCTGGCGCGGCGCAGCCGGCTGAGGCCGCTGCTGGAAAGCTATGCCCGCAGCTATCCCGACGGGCCACATATCGGCGAGGCCCGGCGCATGCTGGCCGAACTCTCCGCCCAGGCCGATCCCGGCCCGGCCCGGCGCTGCGAATTGCTGGCGACCCATCCGCGCGACGGGACCGAGACCACGCCCGGCGTCTCCTACGAGCTGCTGGCGCAGAACGCCGTCGCGGCGATGCGGGCCTGCGACGAGGCCAGCCGCCTTCACCCCCGGCAGGCGAAATATGTCGCGCTGCTGGCGCGGGCGACGGCGGCCGCCGGCCTGCGCGCCGAGGCGGTGGCGCTTTACGAAGCCGCGGCCGGGCGCGGCGACCTGCGGGCCATGGTCAGCCTGGCGCTGCTGAAGGAAACCGGCGACGGCGTGGCCCCCGATCCGGCCGGCGCGCTGGCGCTTTACGAAAGGGCGGCCGCGGCCGGCAGCGCCGATGCGGCGATCAACCTGGCGGTGACGCTTCTGGACGGGGGAAGCGCCCAGGACCAGCAACGCGGCATCGCGCTGATGCAGCAGGCCTCGCAGGCCGGATCACCGATCGCCACCTTCAACCTGGGCGTGCTGGCGCAAGAGGGCCGCTTCGGCGATCCCGGCGACGCCCGGACGCTGTTCGAGCGCGCCGCGCGCGAGGGCGAGCCGCGCGGCCACCGTGCCGCGGCCGTGCTGCTGGACGAGGGGCGCGGCATTCCCCGCGACCCCTCGCGCGCGGCGGTGCAACTGCTGCTGGGCGTCGCCTCGGACGATGGCAGCCTGCTGCGCGAGCTGGCCGAGCAGGGCGGGAACTGGAACCCAGAGACGCTGGGCGCGCTGCAGCGCCGCCTGGCGCGGGCCGGGCTCTACCAGGGTCCGGCGGATGGCGCGCCCGGCCCGGCCCTGAGCCAGGCGCTGGAATCGTGGCGCAACGGCGGCTTCACCGCCGCGGCGCTGTCGGGCTGAGCGGCGCGGAAAGATCGCCCCTCCGGTCGATGCGCCCGGATATCGGCACGAGGCCCCCCGCCGCCATTGCGACGGATCGGGCGGTCCGGGTTTGCGGGCCGGATTTTAGGGGTCTTTCCATGGGGCAGACTCTAGTCGCAACTGGAGGAAAAAGCCCGGGGCAGGTCAAGCCGCCTTTACCTAAAATACCGATATCATGCGCTTCGCAGCCCCGTTGCTGCGAGCGGGTCGCTCGCGATGCAAGCAGAGCGCTGATCTGCCGGCATGGCAGGAAGTCATATGTGGTGCTGTGGCCAACCGACGAGCGAGTCGGAAAGGGCGCCCTGTGACACAAAAGGCAAATCTTCCTGAAACGCCACAAGTCTTTTGAAATTTCAGAGAGTCTTGCTCTGTTCTCCATCCGAATCCTGAACGAATCCAGTGGCTTTGGCTAGCGCGTTTTTCGTTAACTGCCTTTTATTTCACTTCGCACGCGGGTTATCGTGTTGGGGCTGGCAAAGTTCGGAGGTTCACAATTGCTTCGAGGTTGGTTCGCGATCTTGCAGGCCTTGAGGTGATCGGCCGCGCCGTAGTGTATGAAGCGCTCTCCCGATATTGCTTATTGCTCATGCCGTTGCATGTTCCCATCCGATAAATCCACCCAGAAATCGAGGTGGATGCCGCGATAGGGAAATTCGGCGCCTTTTTCAGTATGGTCGATAACCCCCGCATCTGCGAGCGTGATCACGTCCTGATGCACGGCTGGCGCATCGCGCCCGACCCGGCGCGCAAGCTCGTCAATGGACATGACCCCTTGCCCGGCGAGCGCCATGATAACCCTAAGACGAGAAGGTGTGAGAACCCGATGCAGATCCTCGTAGCTGCGAAGATACAGCGCGGGGACCGCTTCGCGGACCTTGGCTGCAACGGCCAGTTCGCCTGCTTCGGTGAAGCCTGCGCGAAAATTGGCCCCCGTGTCCAGATGGATGTTCAGAGTGCTCATTGTGTTCCTGCCAGCATTATCGGGTGCCCCTGGAAATGCTGGTCGGCATTCATCCGATCATGCGGGAGGCAGGTGATTTCCGGTTGGCTTCCAACTACTCGACGCATTCAGGGTCAACCCGCCAAGGCACGCTGCACCGCACCGGGCTCTTTCTCGATCACCCGCAGCAGCGTGGCAGCAGGACCAGAGACGCGACGCTGACCTTGTTCCCATTTTCGATACCCCGAAAGGCTCATCCCCATCAATGGGGCCATTTGCGCCTGTGTCAGCTTCGCCCGCATCCTGACCTCGCGCGGGTCGACCGGCTCGTGCAGGATTGCGGGGCCTTCTCCCTTGGCATGGGCCAGTGCCTCGCCCATGGCCTGGATTAGATCTTCGCCAAACGTGCTCATTTCCTTTCCTTCCATGCAGCCTTCAGCGCCGTGGCCAGCGCGGCCACCGTGCGCTTTTCATCCGGGGTCATGTCGCTTCTCGCGTTCTTGGCATAGGCCAGCAGCGCGTAAAGCGGCATGGTTTCATCCAGATAGTAGTAGATCACCCGAGCACCGCCCCGTTTGCCTCGACCTGAGGCCGCGAACCGGAGCTTGCGCACCCCACCCGTGCCAGGGATCTCATCACCGGCCATGGGGTTTTCGGCCAGAAACTCGATCAGTTCCCGCTTCTCGTCTTCATTGAACAGCTTTTCGGTCTGTCGGGTGAAGATAGGGGTTTCCGCCACTGTCTGCGTGCTTGCATGTAGCCCATCGGGTTACTTATTGCAAGAGGTGCTGTGTAATTTGAGATAAGACCAACGTGATCGTTTCTGCCAAGCAAGTCATTGCCGCTCGGACATCAGGCCAAGCGCGTCCCACATCCAGCTGAAATCATAGTTTGCCATCGGCGTGCCCGGCTGACGCGCGCTGCCGTTTTCCAGATGCTTCAGCCAATCGACCACCTTCTTTCTGCCCGCAGCACTGCGCACGGCCTGTCGCGGTGTCTTGTCGCCCAGCACGGGAACCGGTTGGTCAAGGATTGCGTGATAATGGTTGTCCAGAAACTCCGCCAGCACCTCCCGCGCCAGTTCCGGGGGCAGGTCTTCGCCATCACTCTGTCGGCCGTCGCCTTGCGATTGCTGGTCACGCATCACCTGCTGCGCGGTCTGGATCGCTGTCAGTGGAGGACGAAGCAGCTTGCCGGCCACCGCCTGGATCATGGCCTTGCCGCGTTCTGCACGCTCTCGCGAATTTACGTTCAGGAGCAGAGCTTTGCCCTTCAGCGTGATCGTCCCCAGCACCGTACCACCGTCGACAAAGCTGCCGATCACCAGTCCGCCGCTCTTGCCTGGTTTGCGACGCGTCGTCGCCGCCAACCAGTCCCAGGTCTTTGCCCCGCAGGACTCCAGCTCTGGCATGCGGTCCAGCATGTCGGCGATCTGTGCCTGCTGCACGCCCTTGGTAAAGGGGAAACGCAGCTCGCAGAACAGCAGATCATCGCCATCGGTGTTGGTCAGGTCCGGCATCTGTGGATCGAGAAGACCGGGTAATTGGCTGAAGAGCCAGGCATTGGAAAACAGCGGTGCGCAGCCCTGCAGCTTCTCGGGCACCAGCTTCGGATCCTGCCCGCGCTTCAATTTCAACACCTGCCGGAGCCCGTCGAAGAGCAGTTCCGAGGCGGCAGCAGGGTAGATCAGCAATCCGCCGGAGATCACATGATGATCGCCAACTGGCACCACGCGGGCGGCAATGCGGTCCCAGATGTTCAGAGACTGCGTGGCGCTGTGTTCGGTGACGGTCACTGGTGCCGTCCCGGCGATAAGGTCACGCAATTTCATGCTCTGACCCGGGATCACCTCGGATACCTCGTAGAGGCTGGCCCAGGCATCACGCAACCCGAGCATGTATTCCCGAGCTGCGGCGCCTTCGCGACCTTTTCCTCGTGCGAGATAGGCATCAACCACCGAGAGCCCATGTTTGCCATAGCGACGGGAAATGAAATCCTCGAACGCACAGCCCCAAAGCGTCCAGGGCAGTTGCTCGCCGAGAAGTTCCGCCAAGTCTTCGAAGTCGATCTCGAATTCTTCGAGCGCAGGCAGAAGGTGCTCATCCACCACCTTGGCTAAGCGCGGGCGCCAGGTGGCATCGGTTTCGGCGAAGCGGATCAGGCCGCTGAGATCGTGGGAATCCTTCAAGCGCACCTCCTGTTTCGTTGCCGCGTGATAGGAAACCAAGGCAGGGTGGACAAGGGCACAGCCGCTCGGGCTCAGCGGTTCAAGGTGGCGAAATCAACACGATCCGCGAGAACGGCCGAGGCTGGCGGGAAGATTGCCCCGCGGCCAGGGCTCGGAACGAGACCCATGACGCCGGCCACGACGCAAAATGGGCGTGCAGGTCGATCATTGACGGATCCCGCCAGGAGAGTTCAACCTTGCCCCCATGGGTCTCAGTTTCATTTCAGCTCAGGCCTTCTCTCCACAAAATGGGTTGTAGGGACGGGGCTGGCAGCGATGCAGGTTGAAAATCTCCGCAGCATGATGTATATGTTCATGCATATACATATGCACAGGAGGGGCGATCATGCCGCGACCGCAGCCACATTCAGAGCCTCGTGAAGCCAAGCTCTTCCGTAACAACAAGAGCCAGGCCGTCCGCATTCCCGCAGACTTCGAGATGCCGGGGGATCGGGTGAACATCTATCGTGATGGGAACCGACTTATCATCGAGCCGGTGCGCCGCAAGAACCTGCTTGAAGTGCTGGCCGGACTAGACCCGCTCGGACCAGAGGATCAGTTTCCTGACGTTGACGAGACGCTTCTCCCGGCCAGGGAAATCGACCTTTGACCCTCTACATGCTCGACACCAATATCGTCTCCGATCTGCTGCGACATCCTGACGGCAGCGCGGCAAAGCGCATTGCCGAGGTCGGCCCGGATGCGATCTGCGTCAGCATCATCACAGCCGCAGAGCTGAGATATGGGTGCGCCAGGAAAGGGTCTGCGAAACTCCTGGCGCATGTCGAAGCGATACTGGAAAGCGTGCAGATTCTGGCGCTCGATGTGCCTGCTGACGCGGAATATGGCAGCATTCGTGCCGAGCTTGAGGCCGCTGGCAAGCCCATTGGTCCGAACGATCTGCTGATCGCAGCTCATGCCTGCGCCGCAGGCGCAATCCTCGTGACTGACAATACGGGCGAGTTTTCCCGCGTTCGCGGCCTGCGGGTTGAAAACTGGATCAGGTAGCCGATGAACGAAGACTGTCGTGAGCGCAGCGTCGGAATGGGCGAGGTTTCATTGAACATTGCTACTCTCCACGCCACTTCTGACAGATACTATTCCATGGCATATCCGAGCGCACGGTAGCCTTTTCGCCGCTTGGCGGCCATCCTCGCGAGAACCGGGACAGCGCTGTCGACATAGTCGACCACCAGGACATCTCTCTTCTCGCCGTGCTGCCGATGTAGCCTGCCGACATACTGCGCCAGCGTACCTTTCCACGCGATTGGCATCGTCAGAAACAGGGTATCAAGACGCTTGTCATCGAAACCTTCGCCGATGTAACGCCCCGTGGCGAGAATCAAACGCTCGTCCTCATCGGCAACATTCAACGCGGAATACGCGGCCTTCCGGTCCTTTGCGGACATGCCGCCACGAAGGACAACGATATTCTTGGCAAACCGGGCGAACCGTCGCTGAAGGTAATCGAGGTGATCCTTCCGCTCGGTCAGTACGATCGGCGACCGCTTGGCCTCCAGCGATTTCAGCACATCGTCAAAGATCAGATCATTTCGGGCCTCGTCTTCCGCCAAAGCGGCATAGATCGCGGGAATTGACGGGCGCTCGGCCAACGCGAGAGCCTCTGGCAATCGAAATCTTGTATGACGCTCACGGGCCCGATGGTGAATGCCGCTTTCGGCAGCCTGTAATTTGGCACTCACCTGATGGCGCACCGGACCACATTGCATGAAGATGATCGGGTGATGCCCGTCTTTTCGGGCGACGGTTGCCGACAATCCGGTGACGTAGCGCGCCTTCGATCTGCGGGCGACAAGCTCGAAGCTTGCAGCGGACAGGTGATGGCACTCATCGACGACAAGATGGCCATATTTGCCAACGATATCGTCAACTTCACCCTTGCGAACCAGGCTCTGGATCAGCGCCACGTCGATCACACCGGTAGGTTTGCGCTTTCCGGCACCGATGGTGCCGATCTGCTTCGGGTCGATCTGTAGAAAGGACCCAAGGCGCTCGACCCACTGGCTGAGGAGTTCACGGCGATGGACCAGAACCAATGTATTGCGAGCGCGATGCGCGATCAGCGCCGAGGCCACGACGGTCTTTCCGAATGCGGTCGTGGCGGCGAGCACGCCTGTATCGTGCTTGGCCAATGCATCAAACGCGCGCGATTGCTGCTGGCGAAGTTCGCCACGGAAGCGAACCGTCTCTGGCAAACAAGTTCCATCTTCGCGCAAATCGTCCAGATCGGCTGTCGCTCCGTGATCGGAAAGGAGCCCGATCACTTCATCGAGGCAGCCGCGCGGCAGGGCGACGTGTCGGGGGTGCAGTTCGGCACAGGATACAATTCGCGGCTTACCAAATGTCGGTAGCCGCATTGCTTGTGCGCGATAGAATTCCGGGTTCTGGAACGCCGCCAATCGCACCAACTGAGCGATCATAGCGGTCGGCAGATCCGACCGGTCGATATAGATCTGATCGGCGATCGTCACCTTGATGGTCTGCGGAAGGGCCACACCGAGGCGTCGTCGCGTGCTGCGGCGCGACGGGGGCATCTTCCAAGGCTCGTCCGCCTGCTCGTCATCCACCGGCATTCGCACACCCAGCACCCGCCCGGAGAGCTCTGCCGCTTCGACGTGCTCGGTCACCGCCGCCAGGGACATTCTCGGCAAGGACGACAAATGGGCCCACTGATCCCCATATGGCCGCATGTCTGAGTCGACAAAGACGCTGTTGCCCGCCTTGCGCGCCCCGCTCTGGAGCGGCAGCGCGATCAGGTTGCCAAAGCCGCCAAGTGGCTTGGTATCCTGGTTTGGAAACAGTCGATCATAGGATGCGAAGCCGATTTCCGGCCGTCTTTCCATCGTTTCGGTGATCAGGACCGATCCGAGTTGACGTGCCAGACGAGCAGGTATCGGTTCGGAGAAGAATATCCAGATATGACCGCCATTCCCTGACCTCGATCGTTCCAACGCTGCGGGGATTCCCTTTGCCCGGCAGGTTTCGAGCAACGCAATGGCATCTTCCGCCCATGATGCCTTGTCAAAATCCGCCGCCAGGAACCAGCATGTATCCGCTGGCAGGAGCGGATAGACACCGGCGACAAAATCTCCGTTTCGGGCACCATCGCCGCGCAGGTGTTTTTCGATGATCGCATCATCGGGTGGGATGAAGCTCTGGTGGGGGCAATCACTGCATTTCACCGCCGGCTTTCCGCATACCCCTCTCACCCACTCATTGAAGCAGGCGGGTGAGTAGCCGGATCGACCAGTTTTTCTGTTCTCCCATCGTAAAGGGAATACATCGCTGCGCCCCGCAAAAAGAGACCGAAACAGATCGATCTTCTCCTGCGAGGATGAGCTATTCACCACAGCGGCACCCTCAAGCGTCACCTGTTCCGTCCGAGTTTGCTCAACAGCATCCAGTTGCCGCTCGAGCGCTTCCAACTCGCCCTGCAACGCAATTCGCTCGGCCTCAAGGCGGGACAATCGGTCCCGAACGCGCGAGATTTCCGCCGTTATGCTGCCGGCATTCATCAAGCAAACCCCTCGCGCGACATATCCTGCCCACCATGTCATCGCAGACAGGATGGATCGCTGTGGCCGGATGGGCAACTATCCACATGGGCTTTTGCCCGCTCAACCAGTGCCGCCATGCAAGAATGACTGACAGTAACCCCGGTCAGTCCCCGCTTCCGCCGGTCACGATACAGCGCACCCCCAACGGCCCGAGCCGCGATCAGCAGCCGCGAAACTCTGACCCTGTTCGCACGAGCGACGGTCTGGATGGGGGTGCGAATTGCCTGTCCACCTGATGGCGGCTTGCCTGCGCTGCACCAGTCATCGAGAAAGGATTCGAGCGTCGCTGCCGAAAACCCGACCATCCTGTCGTTGAAGCGGTAATCGGGGACCAGCAGCCCGTCGCCGATCAGCCCCCGCACGACATCCACGCTGACGCCAAGATGGCGCGCGGCATCCTGGGCGTTGAGCACGTCCTTCAGCTTTGGTGCGAGATCGGCAATCAGGTCGGGATCAACCTCGGAACTGGCCCCGATCCCGACCCTGAGGCCGTATTGGGCCTTCAGCACCTGCACGGTGATCTTCAGCCCGATTCCGTGACGGTTGCAGAGCGAACGCAGGGTCTTGGGCTCGACCCCGCGTGTGCGGATGCCGAACACCTTTTCCTGACCTGTGAAGCGGAAGGTTTCCCCAACATATGCTGCCAGCACCGCACAGATGGGCCTGTAAGCGGGTTGATCCTTTCGGAAATAGAATTCGTTGAACGCGCGGCCAAAGGCGTTGTGGTAATCGTTGCCCCGCCGGCCATGACCGATATGCGTGCGCAGGAAATCCTTGATCGCCGCCGGTCCTTCGATCAGCACCTCGGCCCCGAGATGCCCATGCTCGCGACGCTCATCGGCAGATATGCCTTTCCAGTCGCCTTGGGGGCCACGCATGGCCATAGCCCCGAAGACTTCGGCGGTGTGGATCGCGACATCGAGTTGCACATCATCGATCCAGCGCCTGGAGTGCACACCGTCCAGCCTCTCAGTGATATAGCGCTCCAGCGTGGTCGGTCGACCTGGTTGCCAGGGCGCCGCCCGAGCTGCGACCAGCTTTGGAATCAAAGGCGACAGGTCCTGCTGCATCCGTGCCGCCTTGCGGGGCAGGACCGTCATGAGACGGAGACCGTGCTCGGCACAGACATGGTTCGCGTCGATCAGCCAATCCGTCCGGCCCAGGCAGGCAGATCGAAGATCGCCATCGGCCAATCCCCCCAGACAGGCCGGGCAGAACCGATAACGATCCGGGGCGCACTGAACCTTGTTGCTTGGATCGGCGCCGAGTTGCAGACGCCGCGGATTGCTGGCGTCCAGGGCGCCACGAACAAGCGCCTGCGGATCACAGCCCGTATATCTGGCAAGGTTCTCGACGCTGTGCCTGTCGCCCATCAGCAGGGCTCGAAGGTCCAGATCGAAGAGGTGGACCAATGCCGCCAGGGATGACAGGCCTGACAGCCGGGCAATGCGGTATCCGTAGGAGGCGATGGTCTCGCGGGCATGCGGGGCGGGAAAGATCATCTTACCGCCTCCCCCTTGGTTTTCGCGACCGCCCCTTGGGACCCGTCGGGGGATCGGGCTCCATCGGTGATCGCCCTGTGTTCAGGCTCCGGAAATCCGGCACCAGGAACGGGTTCCGACCAGCGACCTCCCCAGTGCGCTCGGCATAAAACCGTGCGAAATCCTTCCCGCCCAATGCGGGCGTTCCATCCGCCAGGGCGCGGGTGATCGCGCCGATGATCAGTTCGACCACGATGCCGAACTGTTCGCGCCCGGCATGGAGAAGCCGGGGCACGAACTCCATATCCGCCAGATCCGGCGCCAGCGGCAGATCCGCAAGCCCGGCGTAGCGGGCGACCAGTTCTGCAACATCGTCGCAGGCATCGAACTCGGTCACCGGAAGAAAGCGGGTGATGAAGAAGCGGCGGGACAGTTGTGGATCCTGGGTCAGCAAATCATGCAGTTCCGGTGTCCCGCTGACGACCAGGTTGGTCGGCCAGTCCGGGATCTGCATGAGGCTCTTCAGGGCATTGATCACGCCCGCCTTCTCGACCTCCGAGCCTCGGCCACCCAATTCCTGGCCTTCATCGAGGTGGATCAGCCAGCATTTCCGCAGGTGCAGGTGAAAATTGACCAGTTCCCACATGCGCGACGCCGTGGTGTTGCTCTGGATCTGGAAAGCCAGGGCATGCAGGATCGCGCGTGCGAGGTCTTTCTGGGTGGCAGGCGTCGGCACCCGAATGGAGATCCAGCGGAACTCGCCAGATTCGGCGTCCGCAGCATCAATCCGGCGCAGGATCCGCTGGATGGCAGTGGTCTTGCCGCTGCCGGATTCCCCGATGACCGCGATCCCGCGTCCCTCGGCAGACAGGCCAAGATCCAGCTCGGCCTGGCGTTTGTCCATAATCTCGCGGAAAAGCAGCCGCACGGTTTCGTAGCCCGGATGGGCCACGAAATGCTTGCGTAGGGAAACGGCGATCCGCGCGACCTGATCGGGTGGCGTGTGATGCTCACTCGTCATCTTCGAACCTCCAGCCCTTGCGCGTCGGCGGCGTGTCATCCGCAGGAGGGTCCTCCGGTGCGGGCGGTGCATCGGCATCATCCGCCCCGCTGCCCCCGACCTCGAACCCGCCCTGCAGCCAATCCGAACTGGTCTGGGCCTGACCGACCGAGTTTGTGGGCAGCAGGTGCAGGCCAAGACCGAGTGTCTGTTCCGCCCTGTCGATCTCCTCGGTGGTGAACGTCATACGCCCAAGCTGCGCCGCGTTGGCCGCCTCGGTCGAAAGCAGATCGAGCCGGCGCAGCCCGTCATGGAAGATTTCGGCGGAGATTCCCGCGCGTTCGCGGTTGTGATCCATGACGGTCTTGGCAAACGCCGACCACTGGTAGAAGGAGACGCCCGAGAGCGCTCCGGACAGGTCATGGGCGGGATACCAGGTTCCGCCGACCTCGACCGCGATCCAGCCAAGGTCCAATGGATCGAACCGCAGCCGAGCCTTGTGCTGATGGCTGTGCTTGCGGGCATCGCGCAACTGGTCGCAGGCGAAATCCGCGCCGAACACCCGCACACCCCGACCGGAAATGCTGCGTTCCAGCTCAATGCCGAAGATCGCCCGGCGATCCATCGCATCGACCGGGGCCGGAAGGCCATATTTGGCCACCAGCCGGTCCCAGCAATCGGCAGGGGTCTCACCCTGAAGCCCGGCGTGAGGGCGCTGGTGATAGACGTCCACGATATAGGTCACGAGCGCCGCCAACAGATCCTGATCGGTGAGCGAGGCTTCCGCCTCCGCATCGTAATCGCCCCGCTGCTCGGGGTTCGAGAACGTCCGGCCACGAAACCGGCTGACGAAATGCGTCGCAAAGGTCCCGAACAGGCGTTCGATGCGAGACCGGAGCTTGGCCACACCGCCGGGTGGATTGATCAGGCGGGCCAGCAACCCGGCGCTGGTGATCTTGAAATCATCGCTGACGAAGGCTGAGCCCATGTCGGCTGCGACGGTCTCAGGCCGCCCACCCTGGTGCCAACCGTGACGACAGCCAAGGCCAACCGCGATAGCCGTCTTGTCGATCGTCACCGTTTCCAGCGTGCGGATTGCCGCTTCCGAGCTGGTCGATCTGGACAGGGTGAGACCGACGACGCAACGCGTGGCGCAGTCGATGGCGACGCAGATGACAAGGCGTATCACTTCGAGGGCCGCGATCTGCTGCGTCGTCAGCCGGTCGAGAAGACCGGCATTGGAAACCCATGTCATGAGGTCGACATCCCATTCGTCGATCTCGACCCGTTCCATGGGCCGCAGGACCTGCACGCCGTATTCGATGATCGCGAATTTCTTGTTGGCGGCATCGACACCCCACCGTTGCAGGTAGGTCTCGTAGGGGTCCATCCGCTTGATTGCGCGATAGACGGTGGAGCGGGATGGCGGCCGGAGTTCGGGCAACCCCTGCTCAGCACGGTCGCGGTTGAAATCCGCGTAGAAGTTGGTCGCGCGCTCGTGGATCTGATCGATGGTCGGGCGCAGCGGCGAGGCGTATTCCGCGATCAGCGCATCAAATGCCGCAAGCTCGCCGGGCAGCATCTGGCCTCTGCCTCCGCATCGATGCGTCTGAGGCACCAGAGCCATGATGCTGAAGCCGCTTCTTTCGTAGGCGCGTGTCCAGGTCAGCAACGTCTTGGCGCAAGGCGGCGTTCGAGAGGTTTCCATACGCCCCGCGCGCTTGAACCGTTTGCGAAAGCGCTTGCGGATATGACTTTCTACGGCAGCGATGACTGCTGGCAGAATGGTGTTGACCGAGGCCTCGTTTCGCCTGGCCAGCCCAGCCTTGATGCAGCGCAGCAGCTCCTCGACGAACAATAGTCGCCACAGCGCGGTCTCTTGCTTGCCCTCGGGAAGATCTCGAAAATATTCGGGGAGTCCGTCAAGGTTGCGCTCCGCGGCTGTGCGTGCCGCCCCCAGCGGAATGTAGCGAAACCGCGGGCTGCGCAGCAGTTCCTCCAGCTCGCCATGGCTGATGCTGCGTGCAGGGTGCGGTGGCGCTGTTCCGATCAGCACGATCCCTCCGGGCTCATGCGATGCAAGCCGATATTCCACGCCATCAAGGATGACGAGATCGAGAAGCTTGAAATTGCTGTGTTTCATGGTGTGCTCTCAAGCCAAGATCATATGGGTAAAGGCGGGGATCATCGGCGCGCCGAGTTCCCTGGCATGCTCGATCAGGTGCGTCGTCGGGGCGTGCGGCACGACCTTTGGCCGGGGAATATCTGCATCGGTGAACAGCAAGACCCGCGTCGCGAAGGATCTGGGCAGTTGCGAGGCAATGAGCCTCAGGGTGTCCTCGAAGCGGTATTTGCGAACACGGGCCAGTGGGCGCACGGCGACGGCAATCGCATTGCCGTCGGTCAGGAGGGCGCGAAAGTCGAAGTGATGGACGGCGGGCCTGCCCCGTGCGTCGCAGTACCGGATGACGGGCGGCTGCGCCTGAACTTCCCGGATGTCCGAGTTCGCGACCAACTGGTCCCAGCAATGGGCTTCCAGCCCGGATTCGAGCCGGCTGATGACAGGACACGGCAAGAAAGACCGAACATCGACGACCTGCACGCGGGCGCTCGCTTTCGAGCGCGCCGGAATGGTCCGGCTGGCGGGTGCCAGCACGGGAAAACGAAAGAAGGGGTTCATGTCACATCCCTGGCAATAGTTTGTCAGGTGACCGCCCGCGGGAACGGGCAATCACGGCGGATGCAGGCACTGCGCAACCATCGACCGAAGCGAGTGGCGCCGGTCATTGACTTTGCGTGCGATTTTGGGGATGCTTGGCGTACCGGGTGCGTTAGATTCGGTAAACCTAAGCAGGGCTCTGAAAGTTGGCGCTTTCGGAGCCTTTCGCTTTTAACTCTTCATGGTGCCCTCCTGTTCGTAGCGATCAGGCCAGATGTTTTCGGGGGTGGTATCAAGCTTTTCCGCTATCGCACGTTGGATTTTCTGAGACCGCCGATGCCCTTGCGACACAAGGCTTACCGAAGCAGGAGTTTTGCCCAGTTCGCGAGCAATGTCGCTGAAGCTGGTTCCGGCCAGCCGCAAGCGTGCCCGGATCATCTCGTGGCAAAATTCATCGTCCATCCCTGCACCTATACCGTGTCAGTGAGTGACCAGCACATCTAGCCCAAACGGATTATGGCAGAGAACGAATCATTTTCCTAGCTAAAAACCTTGCTAGCGCTTTGATTTCCTGATCTAATTTTTTACAGATTGTTTTTTGTTAGATCGGGGAAGCCCAGTCGCACGCTTAGCTTGACGGCTTGCGCTCTGTATTAAGTGCGGTTGTCAGGACATCGACGATCAACTGCTCAACTTCGTTCAGCCGCATCTGGCGTTCGTAAGCCAGGCGCTCGACGAGCGTCGCAATGGCCGGGTCGCGCGGCCCGTACAGTGCCCAGTCTCGAATGGATGCAGCGTCAGGATGTGGGTGTGCAGAGGTGATGGCCATAGCCCTTTAATACCCGATGTGGACGCGTGGGTCGAGAACAAGCGCTTCTGCGTTGCCATTGCCTTCGAGTAACAAAGCGCAAAGGCAGCAACCAAATGACGCCAGATCATGCAGCCGAGCCAAAGCTAGCACCTTCATCGCTGCCGCCGTTTCCCTCACAACCTCACAGCAGCCACGATTCCGGCGACCTCAGTGCTGGCCCCTTTCGCTGAACTCAGCCTCGACCGCACCGATAAGCTCCACCATGGAAAGCCCCAGACCTTGGCACAGTCCATGAATGGTCGCCAAGCTGGGTTGATGTCGGCGGCTTTCCAGAAGTGAGACATATCTGTCAACGGCGGTGCAATATCCGGCCACGCGGCGGAGTAAAATCCGGCCACGCGGCGGTGACCGGCGCCATGGCGCGCGCGCTTACCAGATAGCTGGCGC
>NZ_JBGOSN010000022.1:0-68495 GCF_046335115.1 Paracoccus sp. P2
TCGCGTCGCCACCCGCTACGACAAGACCGCCGAAAGCTTCCTGGGCTTCATCGACATCACGTCGATCCGCCTCTGGCTCCGCCATTTGTCAACATGACCTAACGCGCCGTTCCAAAGT
The DNA here is from genome assembly GCF_046335115.1 of Paracoccus sp. P2. Taxonomy (NCBI): domain Bacteria; kingdom Pseudomonadati; phylum Pseudomonadota; class Alphaproteobacteria; order Rhodobacterales; family Paracoccaceae; genus Paracoccus; species Paracoccus sp. P2. Next base: position 119 of record NZ_JBGOSN010000022.1, read on the forward strand.
CCCGTCCCACCGGGCTTAGGACTCTGGGTTTGCCATGATTCGCTTAGTTCATGATCCGCTGGATCATCGCGCCTGTCGAACGCTAATAATTCCTAGATTACAGGATTTCATTTGGTTGGGTACTGGCGCCCTTGCTGGTGGCCGTCCCTGTGTGGGCAGCAAGGTTGCGATCCTAACAAGTCCGGCTTCCCGTGCGGTTAGGAGCTATGCAGGAATGGGCTCTTCCCTGATTCAAGCTGCATAAGACGGGTGGGCGCGCTCGAAGAGCGATGAATCGTTTGTCTTGACAAAAGGAGAAGAAGTCTGACAAAATCCTACTAATCGGGACTTTATTATATAGAGTGTCGTAGCGGGCTGCGACGGTGGGAGGGCCGATCCGACGGTATAGCGCTGTCGATAAGCGCATTGGAACGCGTTCCGCGCCGCTAGGCGCGAGGGCGGCTCGGATAGAATCAATACTGCTGCGTCTTTGGGAGGGAACGGTGGTCGTCAGAGATCAGAAAAATTTCGTTGCCGGGCTGCTGTACTTGGCCCTGGGCGTAATCGTGGCGGTGTGTTCCATCCGCTATGAGTTAGGCACTGCGGTTCGGATGGGTCCGGGTTACTTCCCGTTCGTCCTTGGGGTGGTCCTATCTCTTACTGGCATCTGCGTGGTGATCGGTGCGCTGGCCCCCGGCGCGCCGTTGACGCAGATTGGCGGATGGCCGTTGCGTAACCTTGTCATCCTGACCGTGGCCGTTGTGCTGTTCGGGGTTGTGCTGGAGCCCCTGGGCCTGATTGTCGCCATCCCAGTCCTGCTCGGTACCGCGTCGCTGGCCAACCCGCAGTTTTCGCTGCGCGCTCTACTGATCTCAGTCGGCTTTCTCGTGCTGCTGAGCTGGATCGTATTCATCAAGCTTCTCGGACTGCAGATCCCCCTTCTGGGGTCTGCATTCGCGAATTAAATCGGGAGCCCGCTTTGGATCTTATCAACAATATCGCGCTTGGCTTCGGCACGGCGATGACCCTGTCCAACCTGGGTTATGCCTTCCTCGGCTGCCTGCTGGGCACGTTGATCGGTGTGTTGCCGGGCCTTGGACCGCTGGCGACCATCTCGATGCTTCTGCCGATCACCTTCGGCATGGATCCGACATCCGCACTGATCATGCTGGCTGGCATTTACTACGGCTCTGCCTATGGGGGATCGACCACCGCCATCCTGGTGAACCTGCCGGGAGAAACCTCGTCCGTGGTAACAGTGATCGACGGCCACGAGATGGCCCGGAAGGGTAGGGCGGGGGTCGCCATCGCGACAGCTGCGATTGGGTCATTCGTGGCGGGCACGGTGGGAACGCTGGTGCTGGCCGCATTCGCAGCGCCACTGGCGCAAATGGCGTTCCGCTTCGGCGCGGCCGACTACTTCTCGCTGATGGTTCTTGGGCTGGTGGGTGCGGTGTCCCTGTCGTCGGGGTCGATCGGGAAGGCCATCGGTATGATCCTGATCGGCATCCTGATCGGCATCGTGGGAATCGACCTGAATTCCGGCGTACAGCGTTTCACCTTTGGCGTACCGCATCTTTGGGAAGGCTTCGACTTCATCGTGATCGCCGTCGGCATCTTCGCCTTCGGCGAGGTGGTCGGCAGCCTTGACCAAGACGAACCGCGTGAAACCTATACCGAGCGCGTCGGCAGCCTGATGCCGAACCGCGAAGATATCCGGCGAATGACCCCATCGATTCTGCGCGGCACCGCCATCGGAACTGTGCTGGGCATCCTCCCCGGAGCGGGTTTGTCGATCGCGTCGTTCTTCTCCTACAGCTTGGAAAAGAAGGTGTCGCGCTTTCGCCATATGATGGGCAAGGGCGCCATCGAAGGCGTCGCCGGGCCCGAGGCGGCAAACAATGCGGCGGCGCAGACGGCCTTCATCCCGACTTTGACGCTTGGCATTCCCGGCAGTGCCACCATGGCCCTCATGCTGGGCGCGATGATCATGCACAACATCCAGCCTGGCCCGCAGGTGATGACCAGCAACCCGCAGCTGTTCTGGGGCCTTATCGCATCGATGTGGATCGGCAACCTGATGCTGGTGATCCTGAACCTGCCTTTAGTCGGAGTGTGGGTAAAGCTGCTGAAGATCCCCTATGGCGTGCTTTTCCCTGCGATCCTGCTGTTTTGCTGCATCGGGGTGTTCGCAAGCCAATTCGCGACCTTCGATATCTATCTTGCCGCGGCATTCGGGGTGGCGGGCTATGTCTTTCGCAAGCTGGAGTGCGAGCCGGCGCCTCTGGTGTTGGGGTTCGTCATGGGACCGCTGCTTGAAACCAACTTCCGCCGCGCGCTTGTCTTGTCAGAGGGAGACTTCATGACCTTCCTGAACGAGCCAATTTCGCTGACGTTCCTGATTATCGCGGCCGCGATGGTTGCTACCGCAAGTTTGCCGTTGATCCGCAAGCGGCGCGACGAGGTGCTTGCAGAAGACTGAAATACCGAAACGAGGCAGGACGTAAAGTTCGGTCGAAACTGTAGGGAGGACTCAATGAACTTCATTCTGAAAGCCGCCGTGGCGCTTGGCGTGATAGCCGCCCCGGCCATCGTCGCTGCGCAAGAATATCCGACCAGTCAGGTGACGGTCGTCGTGCCTTTCGCACCCGGTGGTTCCGTCGACGTTATGGGACGCTACGTCTCGGAGAGCCTATCCAAGCTGTGGGGGCAGGCTGTGGTGGTGGAAAACCGCCCTGGCGCGGGTTCGGCCATCGGTTCGGCCCATGTATCGCAGGCGCGACCCGACGGTTATACGCTGCTGGTCGTTTCCAGCAGCTTCACTACCAATGCCGCTACCCAGCCCAGCTTGCCTTTCGATCCCGTCGAGGATTTGAAGCCCGTGGCCGTGATCGCCTTGGGCGACCGGTTCGTCTCAGCCGGACCGCGGCTTAACATCGGCTCACTTGAGGATCTGGTCCGCGAGGCAAAGTCGAAAAAGGTCTTCTACGGCACCAATGGTGTCGGAAGCCTTGCTCATATGACAGGCGAATTGATGAACGACGTCTTGGGGATCGAGATGGAGACTGTCCATTACAAGGGCGGTTCGGAGGTCATGGTCGATCTGGGCGGCGGTCGCATCGACGTGGCCTTCAGCGGTTACAGCGACTTGGTCAGCGGCATCGGCAAGCCGATCGCTGTCTTGAGTGACAAGCGGTCTTCGGTGCTGCCCGATGTGCCGACCGTTGCCGAGGCGGGCTTTGCAGAGACCGTTGTGCCGAACTGGTGGGGCGTCTTCGCCCCCGCAGGCGTGCCGGATGACGTGCTTGCGAAACTTCACTCCGATGTCGTCCAGGTGATGAGCACACCCGAAGCGGTGGAGTTCCTGGCGACGCAGGCCGCTACCCCCAGCGCGATGGCGACTGCCGAGTTCACCGACTATGTCACGGACGAAATCACCAAATGGCGGGGCATCGCCGAAAAAGCGGGAATGATCGAGCAGTAAGCGAAGCGCAGGACTGCCGTCGTCCGGAGACTGCCACAGGGTCACGAAGCAGTCATAAAGTCGGGAAGGAACCATCATGCTTACGAAAATTCGCAGCCTGCTTGCGGCAGCTGTGCTTATCTTGCCGGGGGTCGCCGGGGCCCAGGATTTTCCAGACAAACAGGTCACGCTTGTCGTTCCCTTCGCGCCCGGCGGCGGCGTTGATACGGTTGGCCGCTACCTGGGTGAAGCCCTCGCCAGGCACTGGAACGAGACGGTGGTAGTGGAGAACCGGCCGGGTGCAGGGTCGGCCGTCGGCGCGGCCCATGTGACTCAGGCGAAGCCGGACGGCTATACGCTGCTCGTCACATCCGCCAGCTTTGCGGCTAATGCTGCCACGCAGCCGAGCTTGCCCTATGATCCGGAGGCAGATCTGCAACCGGTGGCCGTGCTAACGATGGGCGACTTCTTCGTTGCCACCGGACCGGATAAGGGGGTCGACACGCTCGCCGATCTGGTGGAGCAGGCGAAGACGCGCAAGATCTTCTACGGCACTAATGGCGGCGTGGGCAGCATCAGCCACCTGACTGGCGAACTGATGAACGATGTTCTCGGCATCGAGATGGAGCCCGTGCATTACGGCGGCGCTTCGGAGGTGATGGTCGATCTGGGCGGCGGGCGCATTGACATCGCCTTCGCCGCCTACAATGACGTTGCCGGTGGGCTGGGAAAACCCATTGCCGTCCTGAGTTCGACCCACTCCAAGCTGCTTCCCGATGTTCCGACGGTGGCGGAATCCGGCTTCGCCGACACATTTGTGCTTAACTCGTACTGGGTCTTCGCCCCGGCGGGCACACCTGCGGACGTGGTGACACGGATCCACGACGACATCGCCACGGTCATGAATACGCCGGAGGCGGTCGCTTTCCTTGAATCGCAAGCCGCAGTTCCTGGCACGCAGAGCACCGCCGAATTCACCGAGATGGTCCACAACGAGATCGCCAAGTGGCGCTCTGTTGCTGAGGCGTCGGGAGTGACGGCCGACTGAGGCCGCCGCGTCGGCGTCCCTCGCCGCGATCGCGGCGGTGGACGCACCGTCTGAGTCGGGAGGCGAGACCCATGGGGGCCATCATTCAAAGCTGTTTCCGGCAGTAAGGGGCTCCGGTCGTCCGGAGACCGCTAAGCGTCAAGAAGCAGTTAAAAGTCGGGGAGGAATCATCATGCTTACGAAACTTCGCAGCCTGCTTGCGGTGGCGGTACTAATTCTGCCGGGGGCCGCAGGCGCACAGGATTTCCCAAACCGGGAGGTCAGGCTTGTCGTCCCCTTTGCGCCCGGCGGTACCGTCGACGTCATGGGACGCTATGTCGCCGAGAAGCTGTCTGCCGAGTGGCAGCAGCCCGTTGTGGTCGAGAACCGTCCCGGCGCCGGTTCTATGATCGGTGCGGCCAGCGTGTCGCACGCGCGTCCGGACGGGCATGCGCTGCTCATCGTTTCTGGCAGCTACACCACCAGCGCCGCCATCCAGAAAGGCTTGCCCTTCGATCCGGCGACCGACCTCAAGCCGGTCGGTCTGGTGGGGGTGGGCCACTATCTGCTGATTGCCGGGTCGCGCCATCCGATCGGCAGCATGGCCGAATTGGCTGCGCTGGCCAAGGAGCAGAAGGTTTTCTACGGCACGACCGGAGTCGGCAGCATCTCGCATCTTTCGGGACAGCTTCTGAACGATATCCTTGGCACCCAGATGGAGGCCGTCCATTACGAGGGCGGCTCGCCCGCCATGGTCGATCTGGGCGGCGGCAGGCTCGATCTGTTCATCGGCTCGCCCAGTGAGGCGGGAACCGGTCTGGGCAAGCCAATAGCCACCTTCAGCAATATGCGCCTTGCCTCGCTGCCCGATGTGCCCACCGTGGCCGAAGCGGGCTTTCCCGATGCCGAGGTCGCGGCGTGGTGGGGCATCCTCGCGCCGGCCGGCACGCCTGACGACATCGTCGTAAAGATCAACGCCGACATCGCGCGGGTCATGGGCAGCCCCGAGGGCGCGGCGTTCCTGGCCGCGGCGGGTGCCGTGCCGCCGCAGATGGATGCGCAGCAGTTCGCCGACCATGTGAACGGCGAACTGGAGCGCTGGACCGCGCTGGCCGAGAAGCACGGAATCCAGTCGAACTGAGCCGGCCCGGCTTGCTCTGGGTGGAACAAAGACGCCACGGCAAGCGTGGCATCCGTTACAGGGGGGAAGAATGACAACGCATGACGTCATCGTCGTCGGCGGCGGTCCGGGAGGTCTTGCCGCAGCATATTCCGCAGCCAAAGCGGGTGCGCGGGTCGCGATTCTGGAAACCCAGGATCATCTTGGGGGCAATGCGATCCTGTCGACCGGCCATCTGGTGCTGATCGATACGCCGGTGCAGCGACGCAATGGCATAAAGGATTCGATCGAGCTTTTCATGGAGGACGCCGAACGGCAGTTCGAGCGCGAAAAGACCAAGGGCGGCCTGATCTGGGACCGCGAGCTCACTCTGCGGTTTGCTACGGAAAGTCGGGCTACGTATGACGAGATCACCGAACTGGGCATAGAGATTGCGCGGCTCGATTCGAAGCCCTCGCAACATAGTGCTGACAGGCTTCATACGCTGAAAGACCCCACCGCGATAGGACGAGCCTATGGCGAACGGCTGGCGGCGCTTGGTGCCGGCATATTCTTGAGGGCCGAGGTCGATGATCTGATCACCTCGGACGGGCGGGTCACCGGCCTTACGGCGCGTCAGACGATGCCTGACGGTTCGGTGCAACAGCTCGCGCTCGCCGCCAGTCGCGGCGTCATTCTTGCGACCGGCGGCTATCAGGGCAATTTCGAGCTTCGAAGACGGTATCAACCGGAGGAAGCGATCAACAAACACATCGTCGGAGTGAATACTTGTCGCGGGGCCGGGCATGTGCTTGGTGCGTCCGTGGGGGGCGACCTGATCAACATGGCCTACATTCAGCCGATGGTCCTGGTGCCGACGCGCCTGGTGCAGGATGCGGTCGCGGTCAACCTGTCCGGTACGCGCTTTCATGATGAAACCGGGCCCTATGCCGGGCGCGTCGAAAGCCTTGCGCAGCAACCTGAACAGACCGCTTATTATATCGTGGACAGCGAAACGCTTGAACGTCGTGCCGACTTTGTCGGCAGGATGCCGGAAAAGGCGATCATCCGCGACACGCTGACCAAACTTGGCGCCGCGATCGGCTGCGATGTGGCTCAGCTGCAGGACTCGATCCGAGACTGGAACGCATTCCTTGGAGGGTCTGAGTCCAAAGATCCGGTCACGGGGCGTGTGCTTCTGCCCGTGGATCGCAGGACGATCTCGAAACCGCCCTTTGCCGCGCTGCGAATGGTTCGCGGCATCAGCTTTACCTGGGGCGGCTTGACCACGACTCTGGACATGCAGGTTGTCACTGTCCAAGGCAGACCTGTGCCCGGCCTGTTCGCCGTTGGCGATACTGTGGGCGGAATCAACGTCTTGGCCGGCATGGGCGGCCTGCACATATCGCCCGCCATTACCATGGGGCGGATTGCCGGGATCGCTGCCGTCAGGGGGGCCGAAGCAAAGCCGCATATCGTCGCGCCGTCGCAATCAGGAACGTTCGAGCCGTCCAAGCCGCTCAAGTTCGTTCTGTTCGATCTCGAGGAGCGGGCGCAACCCTAGCACAGAGCCGGTGGCGGTGATGCCGCCAATCAGCTGACGATCCGCAAAGATGCGCTTGATCCGACTCGAAAAATAGAACATACGTTTGACTTAATAATGGAGGATGCCATGGCTGTTTCACCGACGATCCTGACCTGCGCCGTGACCGGCGGGGATGATGTTGCCCAAAAGTTTCCACAACTGCCGGTGACGCCGCGCCAGATCGCCGACGCCGTGATCGAGGCCGCGAATGCCGGGGCGGCGATCGCCCATATCCATGTCCGCAACCCTGAAACCGGCAAGCCCAGCATGGAGCTGGAGTATTACCGACAGGTGGTGGACATGCTGCGCGAGTCGGGCACGGATATCATCCTGAACCTGACTACCGGGCCGGGGGCACGCTATGTGCCGGGACTGGAGGAAGCGAATACCTATGGTGACGGATCGAACGTCCAGCCGCCATCATCCCGGGTGCGCCATATCCTTGACCTGAAACCCGAGATCGCCACGCTCGATATGGGTTCGCTGAACTTCGGCCGGGGTGCGCTGATCAACGTGCCGGCGCAGATCGAGACGATTGCGGCCGGCATCCAGCAGGCCGGAGCGCTGCCTGAACTCGAAATCTTCGATGCCGGCCACATGGCGCTGGCGCTGAAGATGCTGGCCGATGGGACCATATCCAAATCGGCGATCTTCCAGTTTGCGCTTGGCATTCCGTGGGGGGCGCCGGCGACGTCTGAAATGGTGTCCTATTTCCGCGGCACCTTACCGCAGGGGGCGCTTTGGGCCGCCTTTGGCGTCGGGCGGACCGAATTCCCGATGGTGGCCCAGGCTTTCCTGATGGGCGGTCACTGCCGGGTGGGCATGGAGGACAATTTCTTCCTGTCCAAGGGCGTTCAGGCGCAGTCGAACGGCCAGTTGGTCGATAAGGCCATCAGCATCATTCGTCAGCTTGGTGGCGAGGTGGCAACCCCGTCCGAGGCCCGCGCCCTGCTGGGACTGCCGCAGCCATGACCGCGCCGTTCCGGGCCGCCTGCCTTCAAGTCTCGCCTGGCAATGACCTGGCGGCCAATCTCGCGGCGATCGCAGAACTGGTCGAGGAAGCGGCGGGACAGGGGGCGGCCTTGGTGGCCCTGCCGGAATTCGCCACCTTCCTGGATCGCAGCAGCCAGGCAATGCGCGGATCGGCCGGGGCCGATGAGGGCTGCGCGGCATTGACCGCGTTGCGTGACCTTGCGCGGCGCCACGGCATCCTGCTGCTGGTCGGCAGTCTGGTGATGCAGACGGACGAAGGACCAGAGGGTCATCTGGCCAACAGGTCTTTCCTGATCGGTCCAGACGGCGGTGTTCTGGCCAGCTACGACAAGATCCACCTGTTCGACGCCGTCCTTGCCGATGGTCGGACCGTCGGCGAATCCCGGCACTACAGGGGGGGCAATGTCACGCCGGTGGTGGAAACGGCGCAGGGGGCGATCGGCATGACGATCTGCTACGACCTGCGCTTTCCGCAGCTTTACCGTGCGCTGGCCTTGGCAGGGGCGGAAATCCTGGCCATTCCCGCAGCCTTTACCGCCGAAACCGGCGCCGCGCATTGGGAGCCCCTGCTGCGCGCCCGCGCCATCGAAACCGGGTGCTTCGTGCTCGCCCCAGCGACCTGCGGCACGCATCCAGGAAACTGGCAGACCTGGGGACATGCCATGATCATCGACCCTTGGGGCCGGGTGCTTGCCAGCTGTGGCGACGAGCTTTCGGGCCTGTGCCTGGCCGAGATCGACCCGGCTGCCTGCGCCACCGCGCGGTCCCGTATCCCAAGCCTGACCACCAACCCCGTTTTCGACGTGGCTCGTGTCACGTCGGATGCAACCTGAAGAAAGGACTACACCATGACCGACAAGATCGTCAATCCGCCCGAAAAGGCTTCGCATTTCATTGCTGCTTCGCAGATGGACTGGGTGCCTTCGGGTGTGGATAAGATTTCGATGAAGATCCTGTACAAGGATGATGACGGCCGCTCGACCATCATGTTCAAGATGGAACCCGGCGCCGTTGTTCCCTTGCACGAACATACCAAGCTGGAACAGACCTATGTGCTGGAAGGGTCGCTGGAGGATGACGAGGGCAAGTGTGGGGCGGGTGACTTTGTATGGCGGCCCGCCGGCAATACCCATATCGCCCATTCCCCGAACGGAGCGGTGATCTTGTCGATCTTTACCGCACCGAACCGCTTCCTGGACGGAACCGAGTTCTTCACACACAAGGTCTGACGGCCGCCGCACTCGACACTTGTCGCTGCCGGCGATATGAAAATCCGGTCGGCGGTGCGTGCCAAGCTGCGTGATCCATGCACCCCGGTCTGGAGGGAAGCGATGAACCGCCCAGTCGCCAAGGCAAAGCGTCCCAGCCGGGCGGGCGCCGCAACGCGCACCCAGATCATGGATGTGGCCGAGGCGATAATATCGGAAGCCGGTCCCGATGCCGTGTCTGTGCGGGACATCGCCAGCAGGGCCGGCGTCAATCTGGCCGCGATCAGCTATCACTTCGGATCGAAGGAAAACCTCTTCAAGGAGGTGGTTGAGCGCCGTATTCTGCCCTTGAACGCCCAGCGGCTGGACCTGCTTGATCGGGCGCTTGAAGCTGCGCCGGATGCGCGTCTGCACGCGATCCTGAATGCGTTTCTTGCTCCTCTGTTCCATTTGGCATGGGATTCACAATACAAGGCGCGGGTCGTCGTCGTCTCTCGATTTCTGAACGACGCCTTTTCCACACCCGAAGGCGGGCGTGCGGTGATCTCGGAATATTACGAGCCGGTGCGTCGCGCCTTTATTCGGGCCCTGCACGGCTGCCTTCCCGAACTTCCGTTGGACGAAGTGATATGGCGCTACAACTCGATGGTTGGCGTCACGCTCTATTCGCTGGGCGGGATCGAGCGGCTTGCCGCCGTCCCGGACCAGTTGGCCGACAACGCCTGGCCGACTGGACCGGAAAACCTGGCACAGGCCCTTTCGCGGACGATCCATTTTTTGGAAGCGGGCTTTCGCGCGCCGCCGACGCGCGGCGGCAGCTGATAGGTCAAGGCTGTTGATTTTCACCCAGAACTGAGCCGGTTAGGCGCATAATTTTCACTGAGAATTGAGCCATGTGAACCTTCTCCCAAAGCGGTGAGCGGCGGGGGCAACGGAGTGATCCACATGGGACTTTTGAACATTATCCGACGCATGCACTTGCGCCAGAAGCTGTCGATCCGCGAGATTTCGCGGCTGACGGGCGTGTCGCGCAACACCGTGACCAAGCATCTGGCGGCGAACACGATCGAGCCAAGGTTCGCGACGCCGGAACGTCAAAGCAAGATTGACCCCTTCGCCGAGAAGTTGGCGGGTTGGCTCAAGACCGAAGCCGGCAAGTCGCGCAAGCAGCGGCGTCGATGAAGCAGTTGCACGCCGATCTCGTAGCACTTGGCTTCACCGGCTCCTATGCCCGGGTCGCGGCGTTTGCACGACGGTGGCGTGCTGATCGGCAGCGCGAACAGCAGACGACGGGGCGCGGGACCTTCGTGCCGCTGCACTTTGACCCTGGCGATGCCTTCCAGTTCGACTGGAGCGAGGATTTTGCGGTTCTGGGCGGCGAGCGCGCCAAGCTGCAGATGGCCCATATCAAGCTGTCGCACAGCCGGGCCTTTTTGCTGCGTGCCTATCCATTGCAGACCCATGAGATGCTGTTCGATGCCCATTGGCACGCGTTCCGTGTCTTCGGCGGCGTCCCTGGTCGGGGCATCTACGATAACATGAAGACGGCGGTGGATCGTGTCGGTCGCGGCAAGGAGCGGCAGATTAACATGCGCTTCCTCGCCATGACGAACCACTATGTGTATGAGCCGGAGTTCTGCAATCCGGCGGCAGGCTGGGAGAAGGGGCAAGTCGAGAAGAACGTTCGGGATTCCCGCCACCAGATGTTGCAAGGCATGCCGGACTTCCCGGACCTGGCCGCGCTGAATGCCTGGTTGGAGCAGCGTTGCCTCGCGTTGTGGCAGCAGACGCCGCATGGCAAACTGCCCGGCACAATCGCTGATGTCTGGGCCGAGGAGCAGGCCGCGCTGATGCCGCTGCCCATCGCGTTCGACGGCTTCATCGAGTTGAGCAAGCGCGTCTCACCCACCTGCCTGATCAGCTTCGAACGCAATCGCTACAGTGTCCCGGCATCATTTGCGAACCGCCCTGTCAGCTTGCGGATCTATCCCGACCGGCTGGTGGTGGCGGCCGAGGGCAACCTCCTTTGCGAACATACGCGCGTGATCGAACGCAGCCACCACCTTCCACCGAAGACGATCTATGACTGGCGGCATTATCTGGCGGTCGTGCAAAGGAAGCCCGGCGCGCTTCGCAACGGCGCGCCGTTTATCGAATTACCTCACGCCTTCAGACAGTTGCAGGATCACATGCTGCGCAAGCCCGGCGGTGATCGCGAGATGGTCGATATCCTCGCCCTCGTGCTTCACCACGATGAGCAGGCCGTGCTGACCGCCGTGGAGCTTGCCTTGGCCGAGGGCGTGCCGACCAAAACCCATGTGCTGAACCTGTTGCACCGGCTGGTCGACGGCAAGGTGATCGGTGGGCCGCCACTGGACACACCACAGGCACTGGCCCTGCACCGCGAGCCCAAGGCCAATGTCGAACGCTATGACGGCCTGCGTGCCCAACTCGCAGGAGGCCGCCATGCGTCATGATCCAGCCGCTGGCGCCATCGTCATCATGCTGCGCAGCCTCAAAATGTATGGCATGGCGCAGGCCGTGACCGATCTGATCGAGCAAGGGGCACCGGCTTTTGAAGCCGCCATCCCGATACTGTCGCAACTGCTGAAGGCGGAACTGGCCGAACGCGAAGTTCGATCAATCGCCTATCACATGAAGTCCGCGCGGTTCCCGGCCTACAAGGATCTCTCCGGGTTCGACTTCGCCGCCAGCGAGATCAACGAGGCCACGGTCAGGACCCTGCACCGTTGCGAGTTCATGGATGGCGCCCAGAACGTGGTTCTGATCGGCGGTCCGGGCACCGGGAAAACACATGTCGCCACTGCCCTCGGCATCCAGGCCATAGAACATCACCGCAGGAAGGTCCGCTTCTTCTCGACCATCGAACTGGTCAACGCCCTCGAACAGGAAAAGGCCAAGGGCAAGGCCGGGCAGATCGCCGAAGGCCTGACCAAGCTCGACCTCGTGATCCTGGATGAACTGGGCTACCTGCCGTTCAGCGCCTCGGGCGGCGCGCTGCTGTTCCATCTGCTGAGCAAACTCTACGAACGCACCAGCGTCGTCATAACCACGAACCTAAGCTTCAGCGAATGGGCTACGGTCTTTGGAGACGCAAAAATGACCACGGCCTTGCTCGACCGCCTCACCCACCGCTGCCACATCCTGGAGACCGGAAACGACAGCTTCCGCTTCAAGGCAAGCTCAGCAGCTGCAGCCAGGAAAAAGAAGGAGACAGACCCGCCCTTGACCCCAGCATGAACCGAAATCCATAATCAGAGGTGGCTCACTTCTCGGTGAAAAAACCGGCTCAGTTCTGGGTGAAAATCAACAGGTCAAGGCGCGCTAACGCCGACCTGGGCCGCCAGAACAACGCCGCACCGCTTGCCCGCCGCCATGTCGTCCTCATCGCCCAGAAAGGCGGTCATGTACAGGGTATGCCCATCGGCGCCGCCAAGCGTGCAGGAAATGCCGCGGCCGTCCACCGTGAACCGGTCGGTGATCGTGCCGCCGTCGAGAACCCTCAGAAATTCGCCGGTGTTGTAGCAGGCGACCCAGATCGCACCCTCGACATCGGCGCACAGCCCGTCGGGCTGGCAGGGCGACAGATCGGCGAACAGTCGGCGATTGGACAACTGCCCGTCAGGGGACAGGTCGAAGGCCGTGATGCGGCCAACCCAGGTCTCTGCCACGATAAGCGTGCGCCCCTGATCGACGATGACAGAGCCGTTGGGAAACTCCACGGCCTCGGCAACGCGGGCGACCCCGCCGGCCGGATCGACGCGGTAAAGCGCGGTCGCCCGAGGCAGTTCCCCCGCGACATAGTCATAGCCGAAATCGCCGCAATAGATGTGGCCCGTCGCGTCGATGGCCATATCGTTCAGGAAGCCGGTGGCATGGCCCGCCAGATCGGCATGAATCGAGAGATCGGTCCCGTTCCAGCGAAGCAGCTTCTGGTCGGCCTGCGAGATGATCAGCAAATCACCGTGTGGCAGAAAGCCGAGTCCTGCCGGGCGATGCGGCACGTCGATGGTGGTGACGATCTGTTTGCCGTCATCCGTCATCTCGATGACCTTGAGGTCGAAGACGTCCGACACCCAAAGCCGACCATCCCGCCATTTCGGGGCTTCAAGAAACCGAAAGCCCTCTGCCAGCAACTGGGGTTCGGACATCACCATTGCTTCGACTTCCTTACCATCCGCCATCGCAGTGAATGTCCTGTCCGGTGATCAGATCGGACTCGGCCGAGGACAGGAACAGCGCCAGATTGGCGATGTCCGCCGGCTCGATCCGCCGCTTCAGGCTTTGGCGGTCCAGAATCCAGTTGTGATAGGCGTCGCGGCGTTCGCCAAAGTGCCGTCCTTCCGCATCCGACACCACGGCACCGGGAGAGATGCCGTTGACATTGATCCCGTAGTGACCCAGTTCGCGCGACATCGACTTGATCAGTCCATAAACCGCCCCCTTCGAGGCGACATAGGGGACAAACCCCTCCCAGTGGCCGTTCAGCGTTGCCGAGGTCATGCAGACGATCTTGCCCTGCCGCCTTTCCTTCATGCGGTGGCTGACCGCGCGGATCAGCACGAAGGCCGCCGACGAGTTCACGCGGATTTCCTCCTCGTATTCGGCGATTGAAAAGGCTTCGTGGCCCTTGTTCACGACGGTGGCCGCATTGTTGACGAGGATGTCGATCCCGCCCACCTCCTCGGCAAGTGCGGCTGCCGCGGCTTCGGTGCCCGCCAGATCGTTCAAGTCGCAGCCGAAATAGCGCACGCCGTCGGCAAGATTGGCCAGCGTCGCTTCGGCGTCCGCTGCATCCGGCCGGTCCGCCGCAATGACGCGCGCGCCCTCGGCCGCGAAACGCTGCACCAACGCCTGACCGATGGTGCCAAGCGCCCCCGTGATAAGCGCAATTTTCCCGGCCAACTGACCCATGACTACCCTCCCCTTGGTGCCGCAGCCCCCAGCAGGAGCAATGCAGTAGGAAGAAAATCCCACAATAGGGGATAAGTCAACAAAAATGTATTCGCTGGCGGGCTGGACCGGGACGGTTCCGCCCTTGAATTGGCGTTGTTGCGCAACTCAGGCCTGAGGCGTGATGCTCCCTTTCCCCTTCAGCTTCAGGCCGCGCGAATGATTTCGGCCGTTCCAAGGGCCGAGAAGCGGTTCATGAGGGCGACGCGGATCTGGATTTCTGCGGTTTGGCGGTCGGGGTCTCTGGCGGCGATGCGTTCGCCGAAGGCCTTGAGGCACCGCATCTTCGCCTCGATCCGGCTTCGGACGTGGTATCCCGTCCATCGCTTCCAGAATGCCCTGCCGTAGTGCCGGGTGGCGCGGAGGGTTTCGTTTCGGGCGATTGCGGCCGGGCAGTCCTCTTTCCACGGCCGCCCGTTCTTGCGGATCGGAATGATTGGAGTGGCCTGCCGGTCGATGATGGCGGCATGGCAACGGCGGGTGTCATAGGCCCCATCAGCGGTCACCGTGCCGATCTCTTCGTCGCCGTGTATCTGGTCGAGCAGCTCCGGCAGAACGGGACTGTCGCCATCGCTGCTGGGGGTAAATTCGACCGCCCGGATGTCAGATGTGGCAGTATCCATGGCCAGATGGACCTTCCGCCACTGGCGTCGGCCTTGAACGCCATGCTTTCTGGCCTGCCATTCACCATCGCCGAGGAACTTGATGCCGGTGCTGTCCACCAGCAACTTCAGGGGGCCATCGGCGCGCCGGTAGGGGATCTGGACGGCCAGTGTCTTCTGACGCCTGCACAGGGTGGTGTAGTCGGGCACCGCCCAGTCTAGGTCCGCCATCTTGAGCAGGCTGGCCACCATCCCGGTCGTTTGCCGAAGCGGAAGTTTGAACAGGACCTTGATCGTCAGACAGAACTGGATCGCGGCATCCGAGAACACCGCAGGGCGACCGGGCTTGCCGTCATGCGACGCGAGCCAGGTCATCTCCTTGTCCAGCCAGATAAGCAGCGACCCGCGCTTGCGTAGCGACTCCGTGTAGCTGGACCAGTTCGTCGTGCGATAGCGGGCGCGTGATGGCTTGCTCATGCGGACCGTCTAAACGTATGGATTAACGATGTGAATCCTCGACGGTCAGAGTTCTGCAACAACGCCCCTTGAATTGGCCCAGAGTTTCATATGTAAAAGACAGTAATTATGTGCTGGCGATATGTGACGCGAATGTCGGACCCACGACTTGATCATGACGGCGAAAAATAT
Organism: Paracoccus sp. P2; assembly: GCF_046335115.1. Classification (NCBI taxonomy): domain Bacteria; kingdom Pseudomonadati; phylum Pseudomonadota; class Alphaproteobacteria; order Rhodobacterales; family Paracoccaceae; genus Paracoccus; species Paracoccus sp. P2. The sequence continues at coordinate 15,697 of NZ_JBGOSN010000022.1, forward strand.
CGGGCGCCTGCCCTGGCGAAAGGGCTTGATATTCTGGAACTGCTGGCCGCGGACGCGGATGGGCTGACGCAGGTCGAGATCGCCAAGGAGCTTGGCCGCACCACGCCAGAGATCTTTCGGATGTTGGCCGTCTTGCGTCAGCGGGACTATGTGTGGCTCGACAAGGACGACCGGTATCATCTGAGCGCGAAGATGCTGGAAGTCGCCTATCGGCACCCTCCGGTGCAACGCTTGCTGTCGCTGTCGCGCGTACCCATGCGGCAGCTTGCGCACCAGATCAACCAGTCGGTTCACATGTGCATCCTCCATGCCGGCCGTCTGCTGGTGGTGGCCCAGTTCGACAACCCCGACCTCAATATCAACACCGTGCGTCTTGGGGCGCAGATCCCGATCTATGATTCAGCGTCGGGCCGGGTGTTGGCGGCGTTCATGGATCAGGAAGAACGCGCCCATCTTCTGGATCTTGCCGGGCCAGAGCCAGCCGACCGCCGCGCGCAATTTCTGGCCGACCTCCCAAAGGTCCGGGCTGTCGGCTATTGTGAAGGCCCGTCGATGACGATCGAGGGGATCACCAATCTGTCCGCGCCGGTGTTCGATTTCACCGGGCAGGCGGTCGCCGCCCTGACCACGCCGTTCATCCGTCGCCTGACAGGAGACGGCTTGCCGTTGTTGGCAGAGGCCCGGACGACCTTGACCACGACTTGCGCGGAACTGTCGAAGAAGCTGGGCTTCGCAGGCAAAGAGTCTGTCTTGGACTGATTCGCACTGTCGCGTATTGCGAGACTTTGTAACTGCGTTGCGCCGGCCCACGTATGGCATTCATGCCGTTCGGCAGGGCGGAAACCAAACCCTTCCTGAGTATAGTGAAGCAAAATCAAACAGTAACGCTGTTCGCTTTCGCATGTCCTGCAAGCAAAGGAATATTGACGGAAAGATGCGTATATGAAACTATACTTTCATAAGAGAAATTTGTGGCGCACCACGCTACTTCCCGTCCCAGACGTTCAGATCGCGGGACGCCGGCTGCGCCGAGGGACTAGGGAGGCCCTGCAGGATGGTTCGTTTCGAAAATCAGGTTGTCGTGGTCACTGGCGCCGGAAGCGGTATCGGCGCCGCCACCGTGAAAAGGCTGCATGACGAAGGCGCAACGGTCATCGCTGCTGATGTGTCCCAGGACGCACTGCACGGTACTGCTGACGGGGGCGGATCAAGGATCGAGGCGCTGGTTCTGGATGTCTGCGACCACGCTGCCGTACAGACCGCCCTGGCGCAGATCCGCGCCCGGCTGGAGCGGCTGGATGGGGTGGTCAATTGCGCCGGCATCACCGGGGTCGGCAGCATCATCGACACCGATCCCGAAAAGCATCGCAAGATCATGGATGTGAACCTGAACGGCACGATCAACATGTGCCAAGCCTTCGTGCAGGCCGTGAAGGATGACACCTGGCCGCGCGCCATCGTCAACATCTCGTCCGGGGCGGGCATTCTGGGGGTGCCGAACCGGCTGTCCTATGTCGCCTCGAAGTTCGGAATTTCCGGCATTTCAAAGTCGATGGCGCCCGAGCTTGGTCCGCTTGGCATTCGGGTGAACGCCGTGGCGCCCGGCGTGACCCGCACACCGCTGATGGACTATGCCTTGCAGGATCCGGTTCGCGCCAGCGCCATTCTTGCCGCCCATCCGATCGGCCGGATCGGCGAACCCGAGGAAATCGCTTCCGTCATCGCCTTTCTCCTGTCGGCCGACGCCAGCTTCATGACCGGGGCTGTTGTCTCGGTCGATGGCGGACAGACTTCCTGTCTCTGAGGCGTCGCCGCCAAGTGAACCGGGGGGAGGGCACAATGGTCGAAATTCGGCTTCTGGCCGACTGCAGGAATCACCTGGGCGAGAACCCGCTCTGGGACGTGCAGGGGGAGCGGCTCTACTGGATCGACAGCACTGCTTGCGAAATCTGGGCATGTCGCGCCGATGGCAGCGAGTTGCGCACCCACTATGTGCCGACGTTCATCGGTTCGATGGCATTGCGCAAAGGTAGCGGAGCGATCCTGGCGCTGGCGAATGGCTTTCATTTCTATGATTTCGCCAGCCAAGAGACGACGCTGATCGCCAACCCCTTGGCCGACAAGCCGGGATACCGCTTCAACGACGGCAAGGTGGACCGCGCGGGCCGCTTCTTTGCGGGCTGCATGGGCCATGACTGTGACCCGTCGGACGTAACGGTGCCGCGCAAGCCCGGCGCCGAAGGCCCGCTCTATCGGATAGACGCTGATCTTTCGGTTCATCAGATCGACGCCGGGATGATCTGCTTCAATGCGCCATGCTGGAGTCCCGACAACCGAACCTTCTATTATGGCGATAGCGAGCACAAGGTCATCTGGGCAAGCGACTATGACCTTGCCACGGGCGGCGTCTCGAACCGGCGCCTGCTGATCTCGGACCAGGGCTTTCCAGGAACCGTGGACGGCGCGACCGTCGACAGCGAAGGTTTCCTGTGGAATGCCAAAGTGTTGGGCGGCCGCATCATCCGCTATGCCCCCGATGGTTCAATCGATCGCGTGATCGAGGCTCCTGTGCGCAACGTGACCAGCGTCATGTTCGGCGGGCCAGATCTGGACGTGCTCTATGTCACCAGCATGGCCAAGCCGGTGCGCGGCGTTCCCACCACGCAGGCCGGGGCGGGCGGGCTGTTTGCCATTCATGGGCTTGGCGTGCGCGGCCTGCCGGAAACCCGTTTTGCCGCCTGACCGACGGCTTCATCTCTTCCTTGCGAAACCGAAAGACCGACCATGACCGAAGATCGCGATATCTCTCATGCCTTCGCCCGCTTTGCCGCGGAAACCCGCTTTGCCGATCTGCCCGCCGGTGCGGTCGAGGCCGCCAAGAAAAGCATCCTGGATACGCTGGGCGTCATGCTGGGGGCCAGCGGGATGGAGCCCGCCGTCCGCCCGATCCTTGATCTCGTGACCGAAGCGGGCGGCAAGGCCGAGGCAACCGTTATGGGGCTCGGCGGCCGTCTGCCCGCACCAGCGGCGGCCTTCGCGAACGGGACGCTTGCTCATGGGCTGGACTATGACAGCCAGACGCCCTGGGGTGCGCATCCCGACAGTTCGCTGGTGCCCGCGCTTCTGGCCCTGGCCGAACGCAAGGGCGGCGTCACCGGTGAGGAATTGATCACGGCCGTGGCCATCGGACAGGAACTGTTCATCCGACTGCGCTGCAACGTCCGCTGGAACATGGACTGGAACCTGTCCAGCGTCGTGGGGGTCTATTCCGGCACGGCCGCTTGCGGCGCGCTTCTGGGCCTGGACGCTACGCAGATCACCAATGCGATGGGCATTGTCAGCCTGACCGCTGGCGGCACGATGGAGCAGATCTTCGGCATCGGGAGCGATCTCCGCGGTCTTTACGCCGGCTTTATCGCCCAAAGCTGCGTGACCGCGGCGCTGCTAGCGCAAAAGGGCATGTTGGGCATGGGCCGTCTGTTCGAGGGCGAGGCGGGCGTCTTCAAGGTCTATTTCGGCGGCGAATACAACCGCGAGAAGATGCTGGAGGGCTTGGGGTCCGACTATCTGTGCGAAGGGATGACCTACAAGTACTGGCCCGCCGTCGGCAACGCCCACACCTATATCCATGCCGCGATCGAGTTGATGCGCGAAAACCCGATCCCCGTCGAGGATATCTCGGCGGTCCGGGTCTATGTGGGCAGCTTTGCCGAACGGATGTGCAAGCCGGTCGAGGCGCGCAAGCGCCCCGCGACCATGATGGATGCCAAGTTCTCGCTGCCCTTCACCATTGCCGTGGCGCTGAGCGCGGGCAGGATGTCGATCGGCGACTTCGCCCCCACCGCCTTGCAGGATCCGCGTATCCTGGCCTTGGCCGACAAGGTCGAGGGGGTGTTCGACCCGGCCTTCAACTGGAACCTGAAACTGCCCGCAGGCAAGGTCGAGGTTGTGACGACGGATGGCCGCACCCTGTCGCGACTGGGCGAGGATGTGCCCGGCACGCCTGAACGTCCGATGACCTGGCCCGAACTGGAAACGAAATTCGCGGATTGCGCCGGGGTCGCGGCATCTCCGCTGGATGCGCAGCGCATCCGGCGCGTGCAGGCGCTGGTGCGCGGGCTGGAAACCTGTCCCCGGACAGAGGAGCTGATTTCCGCGCTGCACTGACCCTGCATGTGCCGGTGTCGGGGCAGGAGGCACCGGCGCCAGCCAGGCCGAACGATCATCTCGGGGAGGAGGAGACGTATGGACAGAATGGAAAAGGTGCTTGGCGTGCTTACCAACGCGCTGATGTGGCTAAGCGGGATATGCATTACGGGCATGATGGTGCACGTCTTTCTTGACGTGCTTGCCAAGGCCGTGGTGCAGCAGCCGCTTCCCGGCACGTCAGAGATCGTGGCGCGTTACTATATGCTGGCTGCGGTTTTTCTGCCGCTGCCCCTGGTCGAGATGCGCAACAGCGCCATCGTGGTCGATCTGTTCTATGATCGCTTCGGGCCAGGTTTCCAGCGCATCTGTCTTGTCCTTGCCTATATTGGTCAGGTGGCCTTCTTCTCGCTTTTGACCTGGCGGTCGTTCTGGGATGCCGTCAAGGCCTTCGCGCGGGGCGAATTCGTGGACGGCCAGATTCCGATCACCGTCTGGCCATCGGCCTTCTTTCTTCCGGCAGGCTTCGGGGTCGCCGCGCTGATCGGCGTCTTCCGGCTTGTCCAAATCGTCACGCGCGACGATTGGCAGGAAGCGGCCGCGCCGCACAACCAGTCGGATACGCATCCGCTTCCGCCGGAGGCGGTTTGATCATGGATCGTCTTGAAATCGGAACTGTCGGCATTGCGGCCGTCCTTGTCCTGCTGGCGCTGCGGATGCCGGTGGGCGTGGTGCTGGGCATCGTGTCCTTCATCGGCATCAGCGTGATCACCAGCACCGGCGCCGCCTGGGGCATCCTGACCGCCATCCCCATGAACTTCGTCGCGCAATGGAGCCTGAGCGCCGTGCCCATGTTCCTGCTGATGGGCTATATCGCCGCGCAAGCCGGGCTGACCCGCGGCCTGTTCTCCAGCGCGCGGATGCTGATCGGGCGCATTCCCGGTGGCCTCGCCTCGGCCACGGTCATCGCCTCGGCGCTCTTCGCCTCGTCCTCGGGGTCGAGCGTGGCGACGGCTGCGGCTTTCTCCCGCATCGCGGTGCCCGAGATGATGAAGGCCAACTACAAGGCTTCGCTTGCCACCGGGTCGGTGGCGGCGGCGGGGACGCTCGGCTCGATGATCCCGCCGTCGATCCTGATGATCCTGTTCGGCATCTTCACCAACACCTCGATCAGCCAGCTGTTCGTCGCGGGCATTCTGCCGGGCATCCTGTCGGCCGTGGCGTTCATCGTCATGATCACCCTGCGGGCGACCTTCACGCCGGATCTGGCGCCACGATACCGCGGCACGCACACCAGGGTCGAGCTTTGGGCGGCGATCCGCGACATCTGGCCCTTACCCGTCCTGATCCTGGGGGTTCTCGGCGGGATTTTCGCCGGCATCTTCACGCCGACCGAATCTGGTGCGATCGGTGCGGTCTGCGCCCTGCTCATCGCGCTGTCGCGCCGGTCGATCAATCGCAAGGCCTTTGCCCAAGCCGTGATCGCAACGGCGGAAGGGACCGCCACCGTCTTCCTCATCGCGATCGGCGCGACGATGTTCTCGGTCTTTCTGGGGCTGACCGGGGTACCCGCCGCGCTGGCGGAAGTCCTGCTGGGGATCGTGGAATCGCCGCTGGCCGTGATCGCCGCGATTGCCGTGCTGTACATCATCCTGGGCATGTTCGTCGAAAGCGTGGCGATCATGCTGTTGACCATCCCGATCATCGACCCGGTGCTGAAAAGCCTGGGCATCGACATGATCTGGTTCGGAATCATCGTGATCAAGCTTCTGGAAATCGGGCTGATCACGCCGCCGGTCGGCCTGAACCTGTTCGTGGTCAAAAGCGCGATGGGATCGCGCGTGTCGCTGACCGAGGTGATCCGGGGCGCATCATGGTTCGTCCTGACCGACCTGGTGACGCTGACGCTGATCGTCCTGTTCCCGGCAATAAGCCTTTTTCTACCAAGCCTGATGAAGTGACCCTTCGGGCCGAACCAGATCAACAGAGGAGGAAACCATGAAAATCAGTCTGCATACCACCGCCCTTGCCTTGGCCCTTACGGCCTTGTCGGCTGCCCCGGGCAGCGCCGAGACCTTCCGGGCCGCGACCTTCAATGCGGCGAATTCGCCGAATGCCCAGTTCCTTGCCGACTTTGCAGAGCATGTGAAGGAAGGCACGGACGGGGCCGTGGAGTTCGAGATCTTCGCCGGCGGTGCGCTTTTGCCGGGGGAAGGCACCCTGCCCGGCGTCCAGAGCGGCGTGGCCCAGATCGCCAATATCAACGCCTCGCAGATCCCGTCCGAGATGCCTTTCGACAATGTGGTTTCCGACTTAGGCTTTCTGGCCGACGACCAGATGGCGCTGGCCTTCGCCACCACCGAGTTGCGGTTCTTCAACGAGCAGTTGCAAGCCGAGATCGAGCGGAACGACCTGGTGTTCGGAACCGCATTCACCATCGGCATCTGGAACATCATCTGCGGTGAGCCAGTCCAGAGCCTTGCCGACCTCAGGGGCAAGCTGATCCGCGGCACCGGCGGTGCGCAGATCGACTTCATCAAATATATCGGCGGCACGGTCGTCAGCGTTCCGCCGACCGAGATCTATACCGGCATGCAGCGCGGCTCGCTGAACTGCACTGCCGGCAGCCCCGAATTCCTGACCGTGTTTTGGCGGCTCAGCGAGGTAGCGAAGTCGGTATACCTGATCCCACTGGGATCCCTGCCGACGGGCGGCTACTTCATGAACAAGGACTTCTGGCAGGACCGTTCCGAGGAGGAACGCCGCGCCATCCTTGACGCCCTGTCCTTTGCGACGGCAAAAAGCCTTGTCGAATGGGGCGCACTGATCGACGAGGCTTTCGAGACGGCCAAAGCCGCGGACATCGCCCTTGTCGAGCCGACGCCCGAGGACATGACCACGCTGAAGACCTTCAGCGATGACTTCGTCGCGAACTTTGCCACCGCGCAGATGGAAAAGCGTGGCATCGAGGATCCGTTGTCCATCGTCGACGACATGATGGCTCTGAACGACAAGTGGAGCAAGTTGCTCGCCGGGATCGACCGCACGGACGTGGCGGCGGTGAAGGCGCTTCTGGATCAGGAGATCTTCTCCAAGGTCGATATCGCGACTTATGGCATGAACTGAGGCCAAGGGCAGGGGCGCGCCCCGGGCAAGCGCCCCTGCATGAAAGAACGCAAGCGGGCGCTGCGGCCTGCGGTCCAACAGGAAATTGCCGCCGATGGCTTTCACCATCGGCGGCAACTGAACGATCAGACGAAGCGTGGGGGCGGGTCAGATCCCCGCCATGCAGATGTATTTGACCTCGAGGTACTCCTCGATGCCGTAATGCGAGCCTTCGCGACCGATGCCTGATTCCTTGATGCCGCCAAAGGGAACGGCTTCGTTGGCCATCAGTCCGATATTGACACCGACCATACCGGTTTCCAATTCCTCCGCCACGCGCCAGATGCGGCCGATGTCCCGGCTGTAGAAATAGGCGGCAAGGCCGAACTCGGTATCATTGGCCTCGGCGATGATCTGCGCCTCATCCTTGAAGCGGAAGATCGGCGCCATCGGGCCAAACGTTTCCTCCCGCGCAACCTTCATGCCCTTGTGCGCGTCGCCGATGACCGTCGGCTCGAAGAACGTGCCGCCAAGGGCATGACGCTTACCGCCGGCCAGCACCTTGCCGCCCTTCGCCACGGCATCGGCGATGTGATCTTCAGTCTTTTCGACGCCGCCCATGTCATGGACCGGTCCGAAGGTCACACCGGGATCGGCGCCGTTGCCGACCTTCAGCTCGGCCACCTTCGCCACCAGTTTCTCTACGAAATCGTCATAGACCCCGTCCTGCACATAGAAGCGGTTGGTCCCGACGCAGGCCTGCCCGGCATTGCGGAACTTGGACCCGATGGCACCCGCGACGGCGGCATCCACATCGGCATCGTCGAAGACGATGAAGGGCGCATTCCCGCCCAGTTCCAGCGCCAGCTTCTTGATCGTGCCCGAGGACTGCGCCATCAACTGCCGCCCGACCTGGGTCGAGCCGGTGAACGACAGCTTGCGGATGATCGGGCTTTCGGTGAACTCGGCCCCGATCTCGCGCGAGCCGCCGGTGATCACGCTGAACACGCCCTTCGGGATGCCGGCGCGCTGCGCGAGTTCCGCAAGGGCCAGCGCCGAGAACGGCGTCGTGCTGGCAGGGCGGACGATCATGGTGCAGCCGGCGGCAAGCGCCGCAGCGACCTTGCGGGTGACGATGGTGTTCGGAAAGTTCCAGGGCGTGATCGCGGCACAGACACCGATGGGCTGCTTGATCGTCACGATCCGGCGGTCCTGCGCTGGTGTGGGGATCGTCTCGCCATAGCTGCGGCGCGCTTCTTCGGCGAACCATTCGATGAAAGCCGCGCCGCTGATGACCTCGGCCCGCGCTTCGGCCAGGGGTTTGCCCTGTTCGGCCGTCATGATCTGCGCCAGATCGTCGGCATTCTCGACGATGAGGTCGAACCAGGCGCGCAAATAGCGCGCCCGGTCCTTCGCAAGGCTCTTGCGCCAGGTCGCAAAGGCTGCCGACGCGGCCTCGATCGCGCGACGGGCCTCTGGCCTGCCAAACTTGGGGACCGTGCCGATCACGGCGCCGGTCGCAGGGTTGCGGACATCCAGAACGAGGCGCGCATCCGCCTCGGCCCAAGTGCCGTCAACGAAGCAGGCTTGCCGGAAAAGCTGCGGATCCTTCAGAGTCAGTTCGCCCATGGCTGAACTCACTTGTCCGTTTCGAAGGTCGGCATCTCGAATCCCTTGGTCGCCAGACCCGGAATCGGACCGGGCTTCCAAGTCTCGCTCCAGTCCTTGGGATAGGGATACCAGGCCGAGCGGTACTGCGGCGTGCTGATCTCGGTTGCCACGCTGATCACCGTGGGCTTGCCGCTGGCGAGTGCCGCCTCGAAGGCAGGCTTGAAATCGGCGGCTCTCTCGATGCGGATGCCGACGCAGCCCATGCCTTCGGCCATCTTCACGAAGTCCGGCCCCCAGAGGTCGTTCTCGCCCTTGATGCGATAGTCGCACAGCGCCTCGCGGCCATAGATCTTGACCATCGCCTCGCGCTCGATCTGGAGCGTTCGGTTGTCGAAGACGACCGCGATCACCGGCAGCTTCTGCTCGACCGCGGTACACATCGCGGTGTTGCGCATGATGAAGGCACCGTCGCCCATCAGCGCAAGCGCGGGCTTGCCGTTGCCGGCGAGGCTGGCGCCGATTGCGGCAGGCGCGGCCCAGCCCATGCGGTGCATGTAGCCTGAATGATAGACATGCCGCGACGAGGCGCGCACGAAGGCGGGGCCGAAGCTGAGCATGTGGCCGGTGTCGAAGAACACCGCCATATCGGGGCATTTCTCGGCGATGACCGCGCTCGCGTCCTCACACACGCGGGCGTAGTGCAAAGGCGCGATGTCGGATTTGCGCAGGGGCTCCACCGCCTTGTCGAAGGCCACCCGCTCGGCGGCCAGTTCATCGAGCCACACCTTCTGGCCGCTGACGCCGGCTGCCTTGGCCGCAGCGGTCAGCGCTTCAAGTGCGAGGCGGGCATCCGAGGTCAGCGCAACCTCGGTCTGGTAGGCGCGGCCGAGTTCGGAGGTGTCGATGTCGACATGCACCAGCTTGGTTTTGTCCGGAATGTCGAACAGCGTCCAGCCGCCGGTGTCGATGTCCGAGAAGTGGGTGCCCACCGCGATCACCAGATCCGAGGTCCGGCACGCGTGGTTGCCGTGAAGCGTGCCGGCGCGGCCGATGCAGCCCAGCGAAAGCGGATGCGACTCCGGCATCGCGGCCTTGCCGGTGGGGGTAGTCGCCACGGGAACGCCCGCGGTTTCCGCGAAAGCCTGAAGCGCGTCGAAGGCAAAGCTGTTGTGTATGCCACTGCCGCAGACAACCATTGGCCGCTTGGCGGCTTTCAGAAGGGCAATCGCCTCGTCCACGCCTTTCGGATCGGGCGCCGGCGGGCGGAAGCGCATGTAGGGGCGCGGGTCGGGCAGGTCGTCCTCGATCAGCGCGTGCTGGATGTCGAACGGAATGGCAAGGACCACAGGGCCGGGGCGGCCGGAATGGGCGGTCTGGTATGCTTTGAGGAACATGTCCACGGCGAGGTCGGGACGGGTGACCATGTAGGCCTTTTTGCTGATCGGCTTCATCACGCCGACCCAGTCCTCGGGTCCGTAGCGGTAGAATTCCTCGATCCCGCCCCGGTCGAACCAGTGGGTTGCGCCGACGCCTGCGATGACCAGCATCGCGACCGATTCATAGAAGGACGTCGCCAGCGGCGGGACGATGTTCATGTTGCCCGGGCCGACAGAGGTGGTGACGATGGGCAGCGGACCCTTGCGGTTGTGGCGCCAGTAGCCATCGGCCAGTTCGACCGCCTGATCCTCCATCCGGGCGCCGATGCTCTGGATCCTGGTGTCCATCAGCGCGTCGAGGAATCCCCAGTTGCCGTGCCCGTTGACGCCGAAGACATATTCCGTCCCCATCTGCTCCAAAAGCCGGGCAATCGCCGCGGATACGGTGATCATCTTCTTTTCCATCGGATTGTCTCCTCCATCGAACCGCCACAGGCCGGAAGCCGGCGTCTGGCCGCGAGTCCCTCGTTTGACATATCAAGTCCTATAATGTGACACTTGTTGTCAACACGTTTCTGGGAACCGGCGGGTCTTCCGAAGGATCGGCGAGGCGATTTCTCGATGTGCGAACAGGATTTGAAGGTGGCGTTGGCTTCAACTTCTGGCAGGAAGCTGCGCTTTTTTGCCGCAGGATAGGCCGCCTTACGGTAAGATTGACGAAAAAGTCCTATTAAATGAGATTAGTGTGATGTAAAGATCGCGCAAGTTCGGCCTTGGGTCGAGTCGAGAGCGTCCGGCGCCTGATGTGGAGGAAGATATGGATTTCAGTTTCACCGATGAGCAGCGGCTGTTTACCGACAGTGTCCGGCGCTTTGCCGAAGACAAGCTGAAGGATGGGGCACTGAAGCGGGCGCATGAGGCGGAATATCCCTGGGACATCGCCCGGATGCTGTCCGAACAGGGGCTTCTGGGCATCACCCTGAAGCCCGAGGACGGCGGCCTGGGAGGCACCCTGATGGACGCAGTGATCGCTATTGAGCAGGTGGCGCTGGTCTGCCCCAAAAGCGCCGACATCGTGCAGGCGGGCAATTTCGGGCCGATCCGCACCTTTGCCGAATATGCCACGCCCGAGCAGAAGGAAAAATGGCTGCCCAAGCTGCTGGCGGGCGAAATGCTGATCTCTCTGGGGATGAGCGAGCCGGACGCCGGTTCCGCAGCAACCGAACTGCGCACCACTGCGCGCGAGGACGGCGACCACTATGTCCTGAACGGACAGAAAGTGTTCGGCACCCACAGCCGCGATGCGGGCATCTATCTGGTCTATGTCCGGTTCGGTCCCGGCCTGGACGGGATCGGGTCGATCATCGTGGAACGCGACACCCCCGGCTTCGTCGTGGGCGAGCCCGGCAGTTTCATGTCTGGCGAGGAATGGTGTCCGCTGTATTTCCAGGACGCGCGCGTACCCAGGGAAAACCTGCTTCTAGGGCCGGGCGGGTTCAAGCGTCAGATCGCCGCCTTCAACGCCGAACGCATCGGCAATACCGCCCGGTCGCTGGCCGTGGGCCGACACGCCTTCAATCTGGCGCGCGAGTACGCCCTCGAACGCAAGCAGTTCGGCCGGCCGTTGTGCGAATTCCAGGGCCTGCAATGGAAGTTCGCCGACATGGCGCTGAAGCTTGAGGCGGCGCAGCTGCTGCTCTACAAGGCCGCCGTCGGCGCCGACGAGGGCTTGCCGTCAGCCGCGGATACGACCTTGGCCAAGCTGGCCTGCAACCTTGCCGGGTTCGAGGTGGCGTCGGAAGCGGTGCAGATCATGGGCGGGATGGGCTACAGCCGCGAGACGCTGGCCGAATACTGCATGTTGCGCACCAAGGGCTGGATGATCGCCGGCGGCACGGTGGAAATGATGAAGAACCGCATGGCCGAGATCATTTTCGAGCGCCGCTTCAGCCAGCGCGCACCCAAGGCCGAGGGCAAGTAGACCATGACCCGCGACCTGTACCGGCTAATCTTCGCCCCCGAAAGCATCGTCATCGTCGGCGCTTCGGCCGATCCGAGCAAGACCTCGTCCCGGCCGCTGCGCTATCTGGTGGAAGGCGGCTACAAAGGGCGAATCTACCCGATCAATCCGCGCGCCGAGGAAATCGCCGGGGTCAAGTGCTGGGCCTCGCTGGCCGATCTGCCCGAGGCGCCGGACCTTGCCTTCATCCTGTTGTCGGCCGATGCAGCGATCGACGCCGTGGCCGAATGCGGCCGGGCTGGCGTCGGGGCGGCGATGATCCTGGCCAGCGGCTTCGGGGAATCCGGCGCCGACGGGCACGCCCGCGAACAGCGGCTGGCCGAGGTGGCGCGGGCCTCGGGGGTGCGGATCCTGGGTCCAAGCTGCCTTGGTCTTGCCAATCTGCACCAAGGCATGATCCTGACCGGCAACGCCGCCTTCGCCGAAAAGGGTCTGGTCACCGGAGGGGTGTTCTGCGCCTCGCAAAGCGGCAGCATGATCGGGGCCCTGCTGTCGCGCGGACGGTCCAAGGGCGTGAACTTCGCCGGGCTGATCTCGGTCGGGGGCGAACTGGACCTGTCGCTTGGCGCCTTGTGCGAGGCGACGCTGGATGATCCCGCCATCACCAGCTATATGCTGTTTCTGGAAACCATTCGCGACGCCCCGGCGATCCGGCGCTTCGCGGTAGGGGCGGCCGAGCGCGGCAAGCCAGTGGTGGCGCTGAAGCTGGGGCGGTCATCGGCCGCGGCGGAACTGACAACCTCGCATACCGGGGGCTTGGCGGGCGAGGACGATGTGGCCGACGCCTTCCTGGCCGATTGCGGCATCGTCCGGGTGGAAACGCTGGAGGCGCTTCTGGAGGCGGGGGCCCTGGCGCGCAGGGTGCCTGCAAAAGTGCGGCCGGTGCCGACCGTAGGCGTTGTCACCACCACCGGCGGCGGGGCCGCGCTGGTCGTCGATCAACTGGGCATGCGCGGCGTCAATGTCGAGGGACCGAACGAGGCCACGCTGGAGGCGATCCGCGCAACGGGCGTCGATGTGGGCGCGGGCCGGATTGCTGACCTGACGCTGGCCGGAACCCGCTATGACACGATGAAAGCGGGGCTTGAGGCCATGCTCGCCTCGCCGCAATATGATCTGGTGGTGACGGTTGTCGGATCCTCGGCCCGGTTCCAGCCCGAGGTCGCGGTGAAGCCAATCGTCGATATCGGCAGCGGTGATGGCAGGCTGGCCACCTTCATCGTGCCCGAGGCCCCCGAGGCGCTGGCTATGCTGGCCGCCGCCGGCATCCCGGCCTTCCGCACACCCGAGGCCTGCGCCGATTCGGTGGCGGCGGTGCTGCGGCGGCGCGCTCCGCGCGCGCTGGACCTGCCGGCGAAGATTTCCGGCCCGATCACCATCCTGGACGAGATCGAGGGCTATGATCTGCTGAAAGGGCTTGGCATCGCCAACGCTCCGGCCCGCGCCATCCCGCTGGGGGATGAGGCTGATCCGGCGCTTCTGCCTGCGGCGGTCAAGATCGTGGGCCGTGACATGGCCCACAAGACCGATGTCGGCGGCGTGGTTCTGGGCGTGAAGACCGCCGAAGACTTCCACGATGCAGTGTCCCGCATCCGCGACAGCCTGGCGGCCAAGGCCCCTGATTTTCCGCTGACCCGTGTAGTTCAGCAGCGCATGGCACTGGGCGCTGTGGGCGAAGTTCTTCTGGGCTATCGCGTCGATCCGCAGGTCGGGCCGATGGTGCTGGTCGCCGCGGGCGGCGTGATGACCGAGATCCTGCAGGATCGCGCGATCCGCATGGCACCGGTCGATCTGGAAACCGCCCACCGGATGCTGGGGGAGTTGCGCAGCTTGCCCTTGCTTACCGGCTTCCGCGGCAAGGCGGCGGGCGATCTGGACGCGGTGGCAAGCGCCATCGTCGCCCTGTCGCAACTGGTGCTGAACCCGCAGGTGGACGAGTTGGAGATCAATCCGCTGATGGTGATGCCGGAGGGACAAGGCGCGCTGGCCGTCGATGTGGTGGCCCGCCTTCACAACATCTGATCGGGGGAGAACATGACGGAAACCAGCCTCAATCAACGAGTCAGCCTTGCGCGCCAGGGTGCGGTCGGCATCATCCGCATCGACAACCCACCGATCAATGCCGGCTCTCACGAGGTGCGCCAAGGGCTTCTGGCCGCAATCCGGGCCGTAGACGAGGATCCGGCGCTGACGGGCGGCGTCCTGATCGGGGCCGGCAGGATATTCATGGCCGGGTCGGACCTGCGCGAATTCGGCGCACCCTTGCAGGAACCGCAACTGCCGGCCTTGATCACGGCGTTGGAGCAAAGCCCGAAACCCTATGTCGCGGCAATTGCCGGCGCCGCCCTTGGCGGCGGGTATGAACTTACTCTCGGGTGTGATGCCCGGGTCGCCAGTGCCGAAGCCGAGATTGGCCTGCCTGAATGCACTTTGGGTGTCATGCCTGGCGCTGGCGGTACGCAGCGCCTGCCTCGTCTCATCGGGCGCGAAAAGGCGGTGGAGCTGATCTGTGCTGGCGCCCGCGTCCGCGCGCCCGAAGCGGCCCGCCTGGGCATGATCGACGCTGTCGCTAAGGGCGACCTGCTTGAAGCCGCCGTGGCCGTACTGGACGGCTTGAACGGGCAAAAGCGCCGCGTGATCGACCGGCCAGTGGCCACTGACGATCCCGAAGCCTATGCCAAGGCGCGAGCCGGGGCGGTAAAGAAGGGCCGCAGCCGTCCACACGTGATCGCCGCAGTCGACGCGGTCGAGTATTGCGGCCGGGTTCCCGCTGCCGAGGGCCTGGCCAGGGAACGCGAGCGGTTTCAGGAGTTGCGCCTCGGCCGCGAGGCATTTGCGCTGCGCCATCTTTTCTTTGCCGAACGCGGAGTCTTCAGAATTCCGGCGCTGGAAGGAGTGCCCCCCCGGCCCTCGGACCTGCTGATGGTCGTCGGCGGCGGCACGATGGGCGCCGGCATCGCTGCGACCATGCTTCTGGCGGGACGCCGGGTAATCCTGCTCGAAGCGACCTCTGAGGCCGCCCAGGCGGCAGAGGGCCGCGTCAACGCCATCCTGCGCCGTCAGGCTGAACGGCGCAAGCTGCCCCCTGCAGAACTGGACGCCATTGCCGCGCGGTTCGAGGCCACCACGGCGCGCGACCGGGTGGCCGAGGTGGATGTCGTGATCGAAGCCGCGTTCGAGGACATGGACGTCAAGCGCGACATTTTCGGCGATCTTGGCTGCCGGGCGCGGCCTGATGCGGTGCTGTTCACCAACACGTCCTATCTGTCGGTAGGGGCCATTGCCCAGGCGTCCGGTCGCCCGCAGGACGTGGCGGGACTGCATTTCTTCAGCCCTGCCGAACTGATGCGCCTGGTCGAGGTGGTGCGCCATGACGCCGTGGCGCCCGATGTCCTGGCCACGGGGTTTGCCCTGGCCAAGGCGGCCGGCAAGCTGCCGGTGCTGGCGGGAGACGCCTTCGGTTTCATCGGCAATCGCATCTATGCAGCTTATCGCCGCCAGGTCGAGTTCATGCTGGAAGAAGGCGCCCTGCCGGAACAGATCGACCGCGCGCTGGAGCGGTTCGGTTTCGCCATGGGGCCGTTTGCCGTCGCCGACATGTCGGGGCTGGATATCGCCTGGCGGATGCGCCAGGCCACCGCGGCCAGCCGCGACCCGCAGGTGCGATATGTCCGGATCCCCGACCTTCTGTGCGAGGCGGGACGGCTGGGACGCAAGACCGGCGCGGGCTATTACAGCTATCCCGAGGGCACGAAGCCTCAGGTCGATCCCGTCGTCACCGACCTGATCCTGTCCGCCTCGGCAGATGCCGGGCGCAACCGGCGGGCCTTTGCGGATGACGAGATCGTCCGGCGTGCGGTGGCCGCGATGGCCAGCGAAGCGGCCTTCGTGATCGCCGAAGGCGTGGCCGCCAGCCCGTCGGACATCGACCTGGTGCTGACGAACGGCTATGGCTTTCCGCGCCACGAAGGGGGACCGGTGTTCTGGGCGCGGCAACAGCCGCGCGACGAGCTTGTGGCCGCGTTCCGGGAACTGGCCGAGACCGGCGGGCCGGGGTTCCGGCTGGGACCGGTTGAGGCGCTTCTGACCTGATCTGAAAGGATAGACCTATGGACGCCCTGATCTGCGACGCCGTACGCACCCCGATTGGCCGTTATGGCGGCGCCTTGTCGTCGGTGCGGGCCGACGACCTTGCCGCACTGCCGATTGCCGCGCTGATGGCCCGGCATCCGGGAGTGGACTGGGCGCGCTTGGACGAGGTCATCCTTGGCTCGGCCAACCAGGCGGGCGAGGACAACCGCAACGTTGCGCGCATGGCGGCGCTGCTGGCCGGGCTGCCGGTCAGCGTGCCGGGAACCACGGTGAACCGGCTCTGCGCCTCGGGGATGGATGCGGTTGGGGCGGCCGCGCGGGGGATCAAGGCCGGCGACTATGATGCGGTGATCGCAGGCGGCGTGGAAAGCATGTCGCGCGCGCCCTTCGTCATGCCCAAGGCCGCCAGCGCCTTTGCCCGCGAGGCGGCGGTCTATGACACGACGATCGGCTGGCGGTTCGTCAATCCGAAGATGAAGGCGGCCTTCGGCGTCGATTCCATGCCGCAGACCGCCGACAACGTGGCGGCAGATTTTGGCATCTCGCGCGAGGATCAGGATGCCTTTGCCCTGCGGTCCCAGCAACGTTGGGCACGGGCGCAGGCCGAGGGCGTCTTTGCCGAGGAAATCGTGCCGGTCACGATTCCGCAGCGCAAGGGCGATCCGGTCGTGGTCGCCGTGGACGAGCACCCTCGCCCCGAGACGACGTTGGAAAGCCTTGCCAGACTAAAAGGCGTCAACGGAGCGGATCGGACGGTGACGGCAGGCAATGCCTCGGGCGTCAACGACGGGGCGGCGGCCCTGCTGCTGGCGTCGGACGTCGCGGCGCGCGACTTGGGGCTGACACCGATGGCGCGGATCGTCGGCATGGCGGCCGCCGGCGTCGAGCCGCGGGTGATGGGGATCGGCCCGGTTCCGGCGACCCGGAAGGTTCTGGCGCGGACGGGATTGACGATCGCGGACATGGACGTGATCGAACTGAACGAGGCCTTTGCCAGTCAGGCCCTCGCCACGCTGCGGGCCTTGGGCCTGCCAGACGATGCGTCGCATGTGAACCCGACCGGCGGTGCGATCGCGATGGGCCATCCTCTCGGCATGTCGGGCGCGCGGCTGGTGCTGGCAGCGGCCTATCAGTTGCGCCGGACGGGAGGCCGTCATGCGCTTTGCACCATGTGCGTGGGTGTGGGCCAGGGTGCAGCTATCGTCCTGGAGCGCGTCTGATCCCGTCCGGGATCAGACCTTTTGCCGTCCGGCCAGGACCAAGATCAAGGCGGCGGCAATCGCCATCGCCCCCGAGAACCAGAACACCGACGCCGTCCCGATCCGGTCGGCCATCATCCCAAGCAACGGGTTACCGAGGCCCAGCGTCAGGTAGATCGAGGCCGAGACCAGCGCCAGCGCGGTGCCGCGCGCCGCTGGATCGACCCGCTGCACGGCTTCGCGTGTCAAGGCCGGATAGACAACTGCATAGCCCAGACCCGACAGTGCCGCGCCGAAAAGACCCATCGCCACGCTGCCGGGTTGCGCCATCGCGATCATCCCGCCGGCAAGAACGAACAGCGACACACAGGCTGCCTTCGCTCCCCCAATCCGGTCGGGCAGGCCGCCCGCCACGAGGCGAGAGGCGACCAAGGCGATCGAGAACGCCGTCAGTGCGGCCCAGTTCGGGTTCCAGTCCCGCTCGATGAACAGAACCACGCTGAAGGCGATCATCGCGCCATAGCTGAACCCTCCAAGCGCCATGCAGCCCGTCTCTGTCCGCAGCCGCCAGATCGACCCGCGCAGGGAAGGCTGTGCGCGAACCGGTATCGCCGGAGAGCGAAGCCGCCGGCTGCCGATGAGCATCCCAAGCGCGATCAGCGCGGTGACCAGGCCGATCCCGCCAAATCCCATTATTTGATAAAGATAGCCACCTAAGGGCGCGCCAAGTGCCAGGGCCGTGAACATCGCTGTGCCGACCCAGCCGATCACCTGCGCTGCCCGCGCCGTCCCGGCCAAGGCCAGGGCCCAGGTCTGAGTGCCAGACATGACATAGCTTTCCCCGCCTCCAAGGGCGATGCGCCCACACAATAGAACCCCCGCCGCCGTGATCGGATGGCCGCGCAGCATCCAGGCCAGTCCGCACAACGCACCGCCCAGCAATGTCCAGAGCAGACCGACCATCAAGGCACGCGCAGAGCCTTTGCGGTCGCAATAGCGTCCAGCCTTGATTCGCAAGGCGATTGCTGCGACGAACTGCGCACCCGAGGTGACGCCAACGGCCGTTGCCCCTAGGTGAAGATCGTTCTTGATAAATAGCGGAATGGTCGCAAGCCCGATCCCTGTCACAGTGAACATGATCGCAATGATACTGAACTGGGGAGCGAGTTGCCGAAGCAATCCCCGATCGGAGCGAAGGAGTTCAGTCATGTGTCATTCCAAACTTTGCGGATGAGAGACCCGAGGACTGTCGGTATTCCCGAGTCCCTGTCTGAGAAGTGATTGACAATAAATCCCACAGTATGCAACTATTTTAAGTAATGAAAGGGTGGAGCGATGGGTTGGAGCACGGCAGGATGACAAATTGCGGCGCGACCAGACAAACCGCCGGCTTTGTCGCGACGCTTGATGCGCAAAGCCTTCCTCAAGCGGTGCATCACGAGGTTCTGCGTGCCTTCGTGAACGGAGTGGGTTGCCTTGTAGGAGGCGCGGGACACGAAATGACGGCGCGAGCCGCAACGGTTCTTCTGCCACACGCGGGGCAACCCACGGCTTTTTTGCTGGGGCAGGGGGTGCGCACCGATCTGCTAACGGCGTCCCTCATCAACGGGCTGGCCGGGGCGGCCTATTCGTTCGACGACACCTATGGCGAGGCCATGCTGCATCCAAGCGGACCTGTCCTTGCCGCGATACTGGCGCTTGCCGAGGCGCGCACGGCGACGGGCATCGCCTTCCTTGCGGCCTATGCCGGCGCGTTGGAGATCAGTTGCCGTCTGACACGGGCGCTCACGGTCGCGCCCGCACAGCCCGAAATGGCGTGGTCGCAGACCGGGGTAGTGGCCGGGATCGGGGCGGCTCTTGGCTGTGGGCGGCTGCTGGGGCTGGACGCCGCCGGGTTGGAAACCGCGATCGGCATCGCGGCTTCCGAGGCGGCGGGAACCCGCGCCGCGCATGGAAGCATGGCGGCCTCCTTAATTTTCGGTCGCGCCGCGCAGTCCGGCCTGCGGGCGGCGTTGCTTGCCGAAGGCGGCTTTACCGCCTCGCCGGGCATGCTGGAGCACGCCTCGGGCTTTGCCCATGTCTTTGCCGCAGCGGCGCATCTGCCCGCACTGACCGAAGGGCTGGGCATGCGGTTCGAGCTGTTGGGCAATACCTACAAGCCCTATCCCTGCGGGGTTGTCATTCATCCGGCGATCGACGCCGTGCTGTACCTGCGCAATACGCATGCCATCGACGAAGCCGACATCACGCGGATCGTGCTGCAAGTTAGCCCGCGCGCCATGAAGCTGGCCTTCCGCCCCGAGCCGTCCACGGATATCGAGGCCAAGGTTAGCTTGCATCACTGGGTGGCCGTGGCTGCCGCGCGAGGCAGGGCGGGGATCGCCGAAGGTCGGCCCGAGGTGGTGGCGGATCCGGTCATCGCCGCGCTGCGCCGGAAGGTCGAGGCAAGCGGAGCCGACGATCTGGAACCGACGCAGGCGCGCCTAATGTTGGAACTGCGCGACGGCCGGCAGCTGGAGCACATGGTCCAGGCTTGTGCGGGCAGCGCCGCACGGCCGATGACGGATGAAGAACTGTCCGAAAAATGCCGCCAGCAGGCGGAGATGGTGATCGGTGCGCGCCGCGCCACGGCATTGACCGATCTGTGTTGGAAACTGGCGAGTCTGGCCGATGCGGCCGACGTGGCGCGCGCAGCGTCCTGACGGGCGCCCGGCTGTAAAAAGGGGAATGAAATGGATCTTGGGCTGCAAGGAAAGCGGGCGCTGATCACGGGCGCGTCCAAGGGGCTTGGCGCGGCGATTGCACGGTCGATGGCAGCCGAGGGTTGCAACCTGGTTCTGGTCGCCCGCGACGCCGAGCGTCTGGCCGCGCTTCGGGCGGACATCCTGGCCGATTCGCCGGACCTCGACATTCAGTTGATCGACATCGACATGCGCGCCCCTGGCGCCTGCGAGAAGATCGCGCAGGAGGCCGGCCAGCTGGACATTCTGGTGAACAATGCCGGGGACATTCCCGGCGGCACGGTGCTTGACGTGGATGAGGAGCGTTGGCGCAAGGCTTGGGATCTCAAGGTCTTCGGCTATATCAACCTGACCCGCGAGATCTATCGCAAGATGGCGGCCGCGCGGTCCGGGGTGATCGTCAACGTCGTCGGCACGGCGGGCGAGCGCCCGCGCGGGGATCATATCGCGCCCGCCAGCGGCAATGCGGCGCTGATCGCCTTTTCCCGTGCGCTTGGCCTGGATTCGGTGCATGAGGGCGTCCGTGTGCTGGCAGTGAATCCCGGCCCGTCGGAAACCGACCGCCAGATGGATCGCTGGAAGGCGCGGGCAGCCGAAAGGCTGGGCGATCCAGACCGCTGGCGCGAACTGGTGGCCGACTATCCGTTCGGTCGCATGGCCAGACCGCAAGAGATCGCCGATGTCGTCACCTTTGTGGCTTCCGAGCGCGCCTCCTACATGTCGGGCACCGCGGTCACGGTGGATGCAGGCGGGCATCACTGATCCCGAAACTCTCTAAAGAACATCAGATCGGAGGATGGCAATGACAACGAAAGTAGGCGTGATCGGACTGGGCGCCATGGGCGGAGCCTCGGCGCGGCGGCTCGTTGAGCAGGGATTCGAGGTCATCGCCTTCGATGTCCGCCCCGAGGTCGTGCGCGGGCTGAACATCTGCACCCCGGCTGCCTCGGTGGCTGAGCTGGCGGCGGAAAGCGATGTGATCCTGGCCTTCGTGCCCTATTCGCATCAGGTCGAATCCGTCGCCATAGGCGAAGGCGGCGTGCTGGAAAGCGCCCGGCCCGGAACGGTGTTCGTGAACATGTCCACCACCTCGCCCATGACCACGCGCAAGGTCGCGGCGGTGCTGGCGGAAAAGGGCATCGACATGATCGGCGCGCCGATGAACGGCGGACCCGAGAAGGCCATCGTCGGGCAGTTGGCGCTGGTGGTCGGCGGCGCCGATGCGGTGGTGGAAAAATGCCTCCCCGTGCTGGAATCGCTGGGCGACGTGCGTCATGTCGGCGACGTGGGCGCGGGCGAGGTGGCCAAGATCATCAACAACCTGCTTCTTGCGATCGCCACCGTTGCCAATGCCGAGGCATTGGTTCTGGGCGTCAAGGCCGGGCTCGACCCCGACAAGCTGGTCGATGCCGTGGCCAATGGCGTGGGCTCCAATCATTCCATGCGCAAGCAATATCAGTTGCATGTCCTGAAGGGCGATTTCGCCGAAGAGGGCCTCTTCTCGGTCGATTTCATGCGCAAGGATCTGGCATTGGCCTTTGAACTGGCAAACGAGCTTCAGGTGCCGCTGACCTTCGGATCCATGGCCGACCTGATGTATCAGGCGGTGCGTGCCAAGGGCCGCGCCGCGAACTATCATCCGGTAGTCGTGACCCTGCTGGAGGAATTGGCAGGGGTCGAGGTGCGCAGCCGTGCCTGATCAGGATGCGAACTGTCAAGGGATCGCGGAACGGCTTCGGGGAATCCTGAAAGCTCTGGCATCTGACAACTTCGCAACCCGGGCTTCAACGGAGCCGGACATTCTCACGCGTGCCCCGTCGCGCGCGGCACGTGGCCTCGGGGTGGATGACTGGCTGACCCGCGACGGGCAGACGTTTGTTCTGCCCTTCCTTTGATGAAACTGGAGAGCCGAAATGCCCCCAACCCTTTCGCAACTGCAAGGATTTCTTGGCAAGCGGGTTCAGCTTGCCTTTGTGACGACCGATCTTGAAAACACCTTGAAATTCTGGACCGAAGTCCTGGGCGTCGGGCCGTTCGTCGTGATCGAAAGCTCCAAAGGCGACCGCAAGGTCATCCATCGCGGCCAGGAAACCGCGATGGATATGACGCTGAGCTTTGCCTATATGGGCGATATCCAGATCGAGATCGTCCACCAGACGAATGACGAGCCGTCCACATACAAGGAATTCACCGATCGCGGCGGCGAGGGTCTGCATCACATCGCCTTCTGGCCCGAGGACTTCGAAGGCGCCTGCACCCATCTCGAAGCAAACGGCTTTGCCGAGGTGACGTCCTTCTACATGGCCGACGGTACCCGCAACGTCGCCTATTACGAAACGCCGGGTGCGGTTGGCGCGTTGGTTGAGATCGTGCCCATGACCCCGGCGCGGACCGCCTATTTCAGCCGTATCCAGCGCCTGTGCGAATCCTGGGACGGAGTGACGCGCCCGGTGCGCCGGTTTGCCGATCGGGCAGCCTTCCTCGCCTCAGGCGAAGGCGCGGAATGACAAACGCAAGACAGATCACGAAGGGATCGACCGAATGACCTCGCAGAATGGCGTGCCGCTGGACCGGCTGGAGTCGCATTTCACCCCCGATGTGGTGTCGGAAATCAAGGATAAGGCACTGTTCGCTGCGGTTGATGCCTTCTGGGCGTCGGTCTATGCTGGGCCGCATCTGTCGCTGCGGATGAAGGAACTGGTCATGGTCGCGCTGCACGGCTCGTCCAGTTCGCTCAACAAGCCCGCATTGACCCGCCATATCCAGCGCGCGTTGGCAGCAGGTGCGTCGGAAAGCGATGTGATGGACGTGCTGACCACGATCATTCCCCTGGCGAACCACCCGCTTTATATCGGCATTCCGGTCTTGCAGGACGAACTTCGCAAGGCGGGTCGCGCAGCCGAGGCCGAAATTCCGCCGATGGGCGCCGAGGCGCAGGCGATCAAGGACGATTTCGTTTCCCGCCGCGGCTACTGGACTGCGATGCGCGATACTATCGGGGCGCTGATGCCCACTTATTTCAAGGGCTTTATCACAGCCTGCATGGAGCCGTGGGAGAGCGGATCGCTGACGCCGGCCGAGCGGGAATTGATGTATATCGCCATCGACACCTCGATCACCCACACCTACGAGCCGGGAATGCGGATGCACATCCAGAACGCTTTGCGTTACGGAGCGACGCCGGAGCAGATCATGGAAGTATTTCAGTTGGCCGCTTTGCTGGGCACCGAAGGATATGTTCTGGGCCTGCAGGCACTTGCCGACAGTCGCACCTGAGGCTGTCGTATCGTTCGCCCTACATGCGGCTTCTCGCCAAATGGGATTTTCATGCAGCGCCACTGCATCTAGGATGCAGTGGCATTGAGCAGGAAGGGTCGGCACGACGTGAGCGAAGAAGTTACTACATCCGAAGAACCTGACCTGGAGCCCGTGAGCACGGACGGACCAGTCGAGGTCGAGCGGGACGGCGCAAGCAGCTTGACTAAGATGTTGAGTATTCTTGACCTTTTTACAGAGGATAGCCCAATCTGGTCGACGACGGATATCATTGACGCACTAGGGGCCTCGCGGTCGACCGGCTATAGGTACATCAAGGCCCTGAATAACGCCGGCCTTCTGAGTGCGGTCGGAAACGGATATTACATGCTGGGTTCGAGGATCATCGAACTGGACCTATTGATCCGCAGGACGGACCCATTGCTCCAGGCCGCAAAGGGCGTGCTGGGTCAGTTGGTTGACGCAACTGGCCACACGGCGTTGCTTTGCATGCTGTTTCAGAACTCGGTTTTGTGTATCGATGAGCACTTGGCGCCACTCAGTCCCAAGATGCTGTTCAGCCGTGGTCAACGCCGTCCGATGTTCAAGGGAGCCGTGTCGAAGATCATCCTCGCGCACCTGCCGAACCACCGCTTGCGTAGCATCTTTGCCCGGCGGCAAGGCACGATACGCGAAGCTGGTCTCGGTGAGACCTGGGACGAGTTCCGTGAAGGGCTTGCGCGAATCCGCTCCAATGGATTTGTCAAGTCGGTGGGAGAGTTCATCCCCGGCAATGTCGGTATCGCCGCCCCGATCTTCAATGCTGACAGCAATATCATTGGCAGCATCGGGATAGCCTGTAGCAAGGACGAGTTGCGCGACACTGACATGAACAAAGTGATCCTTTCGGTCAAGCGCGCCGCCAAAGAGATCACTCAGAGGATGAGTTCGGAAGACAGCGGACTGGTCCTGCCGCCGCGCGCGGTCGGTTGAGTTAACGCCCCTGTGGATTAGCTCAGACCGCCTCTGCCGAAAGAATGCGCTCCTTCCGGCAGAGCTGAATGACGTTAGCGGGTGATGAGCACAGAGGACACTGGCGTGACTTGGCGGACGGTCAGCCAACGTCCGAGCCGGGTCGGCAGCCGCGAACGGCTGCCTTAGGACTTTAGTCAAACAGCCCAGGCGCCGATTTCAGGTCTGCCGTCGAGGTCAGTTCATGCATTCGCTGGGTCGCATCGAACAGTGCCCGCGCGTCCCCGCCATCATGCGTCGTTTCGGTGCATTCCTGGAATTTTTCCCACAGCTCGTCTTCCGAGAGCGGGGAAAGGGCGTGACCGGGGATCTTTGATACCTTGCCGGTATCCAAAACTTCCCCGTTTTTCAGACGGATAACCACACGGTCATAGATCGAATGGGCTGGATCGCGCGGATCGTATTCATCGATGGGATCAAGGCGGACCTTCGGAAAGAAAGCCTGGATCTCGGGTTTCTGGACAACGTCGTCGGCCAGCTCGTTGACCGTCATCTTGCCGTTGACCACGGCCGTTGCCATCGCGAACTGACCGCTGAATCGCGCCTCGTGCGCAGTTTGGGGCCGTTCGTTGACCAGGACGGCGGTCTGTCCGCGGCCCATGGTGACGACAACGTCCTCCACATCGTCCGGCTGGATTTCGCGTCCCTCCAGCATGGCGGCGGTAGCCGCAAAGGACCGATGCATGAAATAACACGTCGGATAGCGCTTGATGCACAGCCGGTTCGTCAGGATGTGCCAGCTTTCACCGAGTGCCGAGGGTGAATCCCAATCAGCCTCCATCGTCGGCGAATAAGCAGTCAGATAGCCGCGCCGGTGCTCGAATGCGTTTCCGGCCGCAGTTGCCCCTCGCGCGGCCAACCGGGCCGAGATAACTCCGGCGCGGGCCGCCATCCCGACGTGATAGGGCTTGGTCATGGTGCCGAAATTGACCGCAAGCCCGCTGGCATGAGAGGCCGCCAGCGCCAGCGCCGCCGAGGCGCGCTCGGCCGGAAGCTTGCGCAGCACCGCGACAGCCGCCGCGGCGCCGATCACACCGAACACCGATGTCGGATGCCAGCCCTTAACGTGATACGAGGTGTTGCGGCGGATCAGCTCGGCCCAGACCTCGTAGCCCGCGACATAGGCAGTCACCATCTCGGCACCAGTCGAGCCGAGGTGTTCGCCCTCGGCCAGGATCGTCGCGACCAGAATGGCGCTTGGGTGCCCGGTCAGCGCTTGGTCGTCGTAGTCCAGGGCATGAGCAGCGGTTCCGTTGACAAGTGCGGCGTCCGGGGCCGAAATCCAAAGCTCGGACAGGCAGGCGCGGGCTTCCCTGGGGGCGGGGCCATAGCTGACCTCGTCCTTCACGATCCTGACGATCGGCTCGTTGATGCCTGCCATAATGACGCCGACCGTGTCCGTGAAGCCAAGGCAGGCAAGCTCGATCGCCTCATCGGGGATAGAGTCGAAACGGATATTCTCGAGGAAGATGCCAAGGTCGGATGTCAGAGTCATGATTTTTATCCCAAGTTCGGCGCCAGCCTTCCGGCTCGGTTTCTGGCATAATTGAAACAATATCCCGCAGTTTGAGAAATAGTCAACAGTGCCGCATGTCGCACTAGCCCTTTTGTGTAAGGGCGGTGGCTTACCCATGTCGTTTGCTTGCGTTGCCCGTCCTTTCCAAGCCGATCAGACAACGTCAACATTTCCTCAGGTGCCACAGCTCTCCAGCCGCGGCCGACCGGCGCCACCTGACGCTGTCGCTTCTCTTCGGATGCGATGAGGGCGAGTTTTGAATTGTAAATACTTGCATATTGTGGGATTATGTTTATTACTCGACTGGCTGGCGCGGCTGCAAATGGATCCGGGGGACGCCAGCCACGGCGCATGCATTTCATCGGGGAGGTAGTTGACGTGACCGACGACAGGGTGGGCTTTGTGGGGCTGGGTCGCATGGGTGCGGCCATGGCCGAACGTCTGCAGGCCGCCGGGGTGCCCCTCGTGGTATGCGACGTAAACCCGGACAATCTTGCCCCCTTCGTGGACGCCGGAGCAGAGGTGGCGCAAAGCGCGCGCGAGGTGGCGGATCGGGCGCGCCTCGTGTTCTCCTGCTTGCCAACAACCGAGCTGTCATTGCAGATCGCGCTTGGTCCCGAAGGGATCGCTGCCGGAAAAGCGGTCGAGGTCTATGTCGATACCGGCACGATCGGGGTAACGGCAGCCAGGGAAATCGCGTCGGCCATGCGCGCGTCGATCGGCTTTCTCGATGCGCCGGTCAGCGGCGGCCCGAACGGTGCCCGCGCGGGCACTCTGACAACGATGGTCTCTGGGCCGCAGGCGAGTTTCGCTGCCGTGCAGCCGATCCTGGCGATCATGGCCCCGCAGGTCTTTCATGTCGGCGAACAGGCAGGGCAGGCGCAACTGGCCAAGCTGATCAACAACCATCTGTCAGCGGCGGGCAGGCTGGCGGCTTTCGAGGGGCTGGTCGTCGCGATGAAGGCGGGGATCGACCCGATGCGCCTGTTGCAGGTGGTCAATGCCGGAACGGGCCGCAATCACACCACCCTGGAAAAGATCCCGGCGGCGGTGCGGTCGGGCCAGTTTGCGTATGGCGCGCGGCTGGCCAACAGCATCAAGGACGAATCCCTGCTGATGGACGAGGCCGCGGCCCTTGGTGTCCCGCTGTGGGTAGCGCCGCGCATGGTCGAAACGCTGAAAGCCGCCGCTGCCGCTGGATATCTGGACCAGGACAGCATGTTCCTGATCCAGTTCATGGGCGAACAGGCCGGCATCGACGCGCGCGCCTTGCTGGAATCCGCCGACGTGTGACCGCCGGGCAAACCAAAAGAGTGCTGCACATGCAAACTTACGACTATATCGTGATCGGTGCGGGATCCGCCGGATGTCCGGTGGCGAAGGGACTGTCAGACGATCCCGACACCAGCGTGCTTCTGATCGAGGCGGGGCCTGGGGCGGATCGCTTCTGGATCGACACCCCCGCCGGCATGGCGAAGATGTATTTCCACAAGACGTTGAACTGGAACTTCTTCACGGCGCCGATGGAGCGGCTTCGGAACCGCAAGATGTACTGGCCGCGCGGCAAGACGCTGGGCGGATCAAGCGCCATCAACGGGATGGTGTTCATCCGCGGCAGCCGCCACGATTTCGACAATTGGCGCGCGCTTGGCAATCCGGGCTGGGGCTATGACGAGGTGCTACCCTATTTCCGCAAGATGGAGAGCTATGAGCGTGGCGAGGACCAATATCGCGGCGCCTATGGGCCGCTGCGCATCACCGATCCGAACGTGAAGCTGCCGTCCAGCTATGACTTCATCGAGGCGGCCAAGAATGTGGGCGTGCCCTATACGGAAGACATGAATGGCGCCGTGCATGAGGGCGTCGGTTTTATCCAGCACAATATCAAGGACGGGCGGCGCTGTTCGGCCTATACCGCCTTTGTCGCGCCGGTGAAGGACCGTCGCAACCTGACGATCCGCACCGAATGCGAGGTGCAGCGCCTTCTGTTCGAGGGGCGCACGGCCGTCGGGATAGAAATCATCCACAACGGCCAGCGTGAAACGATCCGCGCGGCCCGC
This sequence comes from Paracoccus sp. P2, assembly GCF_046335115.1. Taxonomy (NCBI): domain Bacteria; kingdom Pseudomonadati; phylum Pseudomonadota; class Alphaproteobacteria; order Rhodobacterales; family Paracoccaceae; genus Paracoccus; species Paracoccus sp. P2. The sequence continues at coordinate 43,850 of NZ_JBGOSN010000022.1, forward strand.
GAGGTGATCCTGTCGGCAGGCTCCCTGAAATCCCCGCAACTGCTGATGCTGTCCGGCATCGGGCCGGGGGACGAGTTGCGCAAGCACGGCATCGGGATCGTGCATGAAAGCCCCGGTGTGGGGCAGAACCTGCAGGACCATTTCTATGTGCATACCGGCTGGCGGGCGACGCCGGGCAGTTCATACAACGCCAACATCGCCGGAATGAGGAAATACTGGGAAGGCTTCAAATACCTGATGACCGGCAAGGGGTATCTGGCCCTGGGATCGTCGCAAGTGGCGGCCTTTGTGAAAAGCCACCCGGACGAACCGCATGCCGACCTTCAGATCAGCTTCCGTCCGATGAGCTTTCAGTACAACCCAAACGGCACCGTCGAGGTCGAGAAATTTCCCGGACTTGGCGTTTCGGTCTTTCAACTTCGCCCCAGCACCACGGGCACGGTAACGTTACGCAATACCAACCCGTCCGATCCCGCCGTTTTCACGCCGAACTTCCTGACCAGCGACTATGATACGCGGTCGGTGATCAGCGGCATCCACCAGATCCGCGAGATCATGGCGACCGAGCCGATGCGGTCGCGGGTCGTGGCCGAGGAGGTTCCGGGGCCGACGGTGCAGACCGATGACGAGATCGTCCGCTGGATGGAGGCGACCGGCAACTCCGCCATGCACCAGGTCGGCACCTGCAAGATGGGCAATGACCCGCTGGCCGTGGTCGATGAGCGACTGCGCGTCCGCGGGATCGACCGGCTGCGCGTGGTGGACGCGTCAATCATGCCGGTGATGACCTCTGGCAACACCAATGCGCCCACCATCATGATCGGCTGCAAGGCCGTCGAGATGATCATCGAAGACAATGTCCCGCGTCGTCCTGTCGCCGCCGCGTGATCGGAAGGAGAATCTCGCCATGACCCACCAATCAGACAGCCGGATCGGCCTCTTCATCGACGGCGAATGGATCTATGACCGGGCGCCCTGTTTCGAGGTCCGCAATCCGGCCACCGAGGAGGTGCTGTATCCGGTGCCCGGCGCCACCGCGGCCGACCTTCAGGCGGCCCTTCAATCCTCGGCGCGCGGTTTCCGGGTGTGGAGCGCGACGCCCCCGGCCGACCGCAACAAGATCATTCGCCGGGCGATTGCGTTGGTGCGCGACCGGGCCGAGGCGATCGCCCAGGCGATCACCCGCGAAAACGGCAAGCTGATCGCCGATGCCCGTGCCGAGGTGGAACGCTCGGCCAGTTTCTTCGACTGGGACATGGAGCAGGCCTTGCGCGCCTATGGCACCATCGTGCCGGGCGAGGCGCAGATGCAAAAGATGATCCTGCGCACGCCGATAGGCCCGGTTGCGGCCTTCACCCCTTGGAACGTGCCGCTCAGCGCGCCGGGACGCAAGCTGTCCGGGGCGATCTGTTCGGGATGTTCGATCATCCTCAAGGCGGCCGAGGAAACCCCGACCGCTGCCGTGATGATCGCGCAATGCTTCCACGAGGCGGGTCTGCCGAACGGGGTGCTGAACCTGGTCTTCGGCAATCCGGCCGAGGTGTCGGAAACCCTGATCGCCTCGCCCGTGACGCGGATGGTCACGCTGACGGGTTCGGTGGGCGTGGGCAAGCATCTGTCGAAACTGGCCGGGGCCGCGATGAAGCCGGTACTGATGGAACTGGGCGGCCATGCGGCGGTGATCGTCTGCCAAGGCACCGATGCCGCCGAGATCGCGCGCGCGGCGGTGCGGTCGAAAATCAGGATCAATGCGCAGTGGTGCGCCTGTCCGGGCCGGTTCCTGGTGCATGAAAGCGTCTATGACGCCTTTGTCGCCGCCTATGTCGATGCGGCGTCCCGCGTGCGGCTGGCAGAGGGCATGGACCCCGCGGCCGAACTTGGCCCGGTCACCAGTGAGCGGCGGTTGCAGGCGATGCAGCACTTTGTCGATGACGCGCTGGCCAAGGGCGGCAAGGTGGCCGTGGGCGGGTCGCGCGTCGGCGACCGGGGCTATTTCTATGCCCCGACGCTGCTGACCGACATTCCCGCCGATGCCGCGATCATGACCGAAGAACCCTTCGGCCCGGTCAGCGGCGTGGTGCCGTTCAAGACGCTGGAGGAAGCGATCGCCATCACCAACAGCCTCGATGTCGGCCTTGCCTCGTTCGGCTTCACCAACAGCCTGGAGGAAGCCGAACGCCTGACCCGCGAGCTGGAGGTCGGCGTGCTGTCGATCAACCATTTCGGCGCACCCGACCCCGATACGCCCTTCGGGGGGGTGCGGGACAGCGGCATCGGCCGCGAGGGCGGGCCTTGGAGCCTTGATTCCTACATGACCACCCGCACCGTTCTGCAAAAGACCGCCCGCGTGTGACGCGAGAGCTGCCCGAAAGGCTACCTGCCATGACTGACGACCGGGACATCGTTCACCATTTCGCCGATTTCGCGGCCGAGATCCGCTATGAGGATCTGCCCGAAGCCGCCCGCGATGCGGCACGCAAAAGCATCCTCGACACGCTGGGGGTCTGCCTGGCCGCCAGCGGGATGGAGCCTGCCGCACAAGCGATCATCGAGATCGTGCGCGAAACCGGGGGGCCGGGGCAATGCACGCTGCTGGGGTTTCCTGGCAAGGGGCCTGCGCTGATGGCTGCCTTGCAGAACGGCGGCCTTGCGCATTGTCTGGACTATGACGACCAGACCCCCTGGGGCCAGCACGCGGCCAGTTCCGTCGTGCCTGCGGTCTTTGCCCTGGCCGAGCGGCGAGGCGGCATCTCGGGGCGCGAGATGATCACCGCCGTCGCCATCGGGCAGGACATCTTTGCCAGGCTGCGCTGCAACGTCGGCTGGAAGAAGGACTGGAATCTGTCCACCGTGCTGGGCGTCTATGCGGGCGCCGCCGCAGGGGCGCGCGTGATGGGGCTGCCTGCCGCCCAGGTGGGGAACGCCATCGGGATCGCCTCGATGCAGTGCAGCGGCATCATGGAAATGGTAGCAGGACGCGGCAGCGACCTGCGCGGACTTTACGCCGGCTTCTCGGCAAAGGGGGCGGTGCTGGCCGCCATGATGGCCGAACGCGGCGTGACCGGCATAGACCGGATGTTCGAGGGGACCTACGGCTTCTTCAACAGCTATTTCGACGGACGCTATGACCGGGCGGCGATCCTGCGGAATCTTGGGACCGAGTTCCTGGGTTCGGGCACGCTTTACAAGCGTTGGCCATGCGTCGGCACATCCCACAGCCACATGAAGGCGATCATCGACATCGTCACCGAAAATGACCTGTCGCCCGAGGACATCGCCGAAATTCACCTGCATGTCGGCGACTATCACGACCTGATGTGCCAGCCGATGGCCGAACGCTGCGCCCCCGCCACGCTGGCGGACGCCAAATTCAGCCTGCCGTTCCTGGTTGCGGTGGCCGCAGTTCGGCGCGGGATGAGCGTGACCGATTTCTCGGAAGCGGGGCTGCGCGACGCGCGCGTACTGGCCACCGCGGCAAAGATGCGGCTGGTTGTGGATCCGGCATTGGACTGGAAACTGGAACTGCCCCCCGGCCGTGTCGAGGTGGTCGCAAAGGACGGCCGCCGTTGGCTGCGTGAAGGGCAGGGGGTTCCGGGCAATGCCGACAATCCGATGAGCTGGGATGGCGTCTATGCCAAGTTCGCTGAATGCGCCTCGGTCTCGGCGGTGCCGATTGCGGACGACAGGATCCTGCAAGCGCAAGGGTTTGCGCGAAATCTCGACGATCTTGACGACGCAACTGAACTGATCCGCGTTCTGGGCTGATAAGGGCATTTCCAGAACAGGGTATGGCCTGCGCGGCCGCCGCGGGTGCTTTGGACTTTGGCGCCGGCCCAGAATTTCTTATGTGATGCATCAGTTTTTTCAGTAAAATTCACTTGACAGAATCTCATCATTTCAGAAAAATTGAAGCAGAAGGGGCGGGCTCGGGGAGGACTGAACAGGCCCACGTCTGGGATGAACGGTAAAGCGGAGGGCAGGCAAAAGCCCGGCTGCCGGTTCTGAAACGGGAGGAGAAACTGCCAATGGCAAAGAACGTGATGCGTGTGCTGATGATGTCCAGCACGCTGATGATGGCGGCAAACCTGGCGGCTGCCGAGGACGTGGTGTTGGGCTATATCCCCGCCAGCCTTGAATATCCTTACAACGTGGCCACGGCGAAGGGGTTCGAAGAGCAGGCAAAGGAACTAGGCGCAACCGCGCTGATCGTCGATCCGCGCGGCAGCGTCGAAAGGCAGGCCAACGCGATCGACGACCTGGTGTCGCAGGGTGTCGATGGCGTGGCTGCGCTGACGCTGGACGGTGTCGTCGGGCAGGCTTGGGTCGACAGGCTGGCCGAATCCGGCATCCCCTATGTTTCGGTCGCAACTCAGATCGGCGACCCAGAAAAGCGTGCCTGGAACGACGTCTACCCGGGCATGGCGGCTCTGGTCGGCATGGACAATGTGCGGGCAGGCGAGTTGTCGGGGGAACTGGCAGCCGAGATGCTGCCCAGGGATCGCACGGCAAAGATCGCGATCATCGAGGGGGCGCCGGGTTATCCGCAGTCCCGGCAGCGCAGCGACGGTTTCAAGCAGGGACTGGACAAAGCCGGGATAAAATACGAGATTGTCTCGTCGCAGCCGACGGATTGGACGGCCGAGGCGGGTGAAGCCGTCTGCCAGAACGTGCTGATCGCCACGCCGGATGTTGACCTCTTCTTCAGCCAGGCCGATGACATGGCCATCGGCTGCAATCGTGCGCTTGAGGCAGCGGAGTCGGGCGCGCTGTTGATCGCGACCGGTGGCGGCTCAAGTCTGGGGCTGGCGGCAATCGAGGCGGGCGAAATTGATGCTTCGGTCTGCGACAGACCGGAATACCAGGGCCGGTTGGCGGCGAAAGCGCTGTATGACGCCGTGACCAAACCGGATTCGCCCAAGGGCCAGCTGGTCACCTTCGAGACGCCAAAGATCACCAAGGCCACGCTGGCCGACTGCCCGCCCGAGTGGTAAACCACGACAGCCGCTCTGTGACGGGCACCGTTTCCACCAATTGAAAAGCGCGGCAGGAAACTGCCGCGCTTTTGTGATGGCATCCTTGGATCAGATGCCCGAGGTCTGGCCACCGTCCACCACCATCGCATGTCCGGTGATGAAGCTGCCGAGGTCCGAGCAGAGGTAAAGCACGGTCGCAGCCATTTCTTCGGGGCGGCCCATGCGGCCTACCGGTTCCTGTGCGATGACGCGGGCACGGCCTTCGTCGGTGTCGCCGGTATAGCGGGCGATCATCGGCGTGTCCGTAATGCCGGGGCAGAGCGCATTGACGCGGATGCCTTGGTCAGCGAACTCCAGCGCCGCGACCTTCGAGGCGACCGTGACCCCGAACTTCGATGCGCAATAGCCGCCCTGCTGACGGATCGCCAGGACACCCGCTCCGGACGATGTGTTGACGATCGAGCCGCCGCCGGTTTGCAGCATCAGGGGGATTTGGTGCTTCATGCACAGGAACACGCTTTTCAGGTTCACATCCAGAACTCGGTCCAGCACGTCTTCGGGCAGATCGACGATGGTCGCGCCGGGCTGTTCGATGCCGGCATTGTTGAAGGCAAAGTCGAGCCGACCGAAGGCCGCGACCGTCTTGTCCAGCGCCTCCTTGATCTGCGCCGATTTCGTCACGTCGCAAGCAACGGCGATCGCCTTGCCGCCGCGCGCCGTGATGGCCTGCACCGTCTCGTTCATCCCGGCCTCCGAGATGTCGACGACGGCCACCGCGGCGCCAGCGTCGGCAAAGGCCTGCGCCGTGGCGCGACCGATGCCGCTGCCTGCGCCGGTGACGAAGGCTACCTTGCCAGTGAAATCGAACGTCGGATTTGGGGTCATGTCACTTTCCTGTCAGAGTGTGGCGATCCCTGCCAGCAGCCAGGCTCTGGCGAGGGTCTTTGGGATTACGGAAATGTCAGCCGCTGGTCTTCGATTTGCCGCCCTTGCCGCCGACGGTGTAGATGGCGGCGGCCACGACGACGACGATGCCCTCGATCAAACCCTGGTAGTTGGCGCCAAGGTTCAGGATGTTGAAGCCGTTGGTCAGCGAGTAGAGCAGAAGCGCCCCGGCCAGGGTCTTGATCACACTGCCCGCCCCCCCGAAAAGCGAGGTGCCGCCCAGAATCGCCGCAGCGATCACTGTCAGCTCTGCTCCGGTCAGGGCGGCGGGGTTGATCGACCGAAGGCGGCTGGCGAACAGGATGCCCGCAAAGCCCGCCGCAGACGAGCACAGGACGAACGACATCAGCTTGTAGCGGGTCACATTGATCCCCGACAGCCGGGAAGCCTCGGGGTTTCCGCCGACCGCGTACAATCTGCGCCCGACCATCGTGTAGGTCAGAACGAACCAGGTTCCGATAGTGAAGATCGCCATATAGATGACGGGATTGCGCAGCACCAGCGTTCCGCCCGTCGCCCATGCAAGCCCTAGCAGGAGAAGCCCGCCGACCACCAATCCAATGGCGGAAGCGGTCAGGCCCGACCCGGACTTGCGGGCCTTGGCGATATCGGCGGCGGCAAGGCCCAAAAGCACGAACCCAAGGACGACGATCAGCCAGCCCACCTCATGCCTGCCACCTTCGAATGCTCGCATGGTTTCCAGCACCGAAGGGTCTGAGACCGAAAGCGACCGGCCGTCAGTATAGATCAGCACCAGCCCCCGCACGGCCGTCATCGTCCCCAGGGTCACGATGAATGCATTGATGCCGAGAAACTGCACGATCGCCCCGTTGAGAAAGCCGATCGCAGCCGCAACCAGGATCGCAACCAGGGCGGCGGGCCAGAATCCCATCGCGTCGGCATTGCCGATAAGCACGGCAGCAGACAGCGCGGCAACCGAGGCCACCGACAGGTCGAAGTTTCCGCTGATCAGCACCACGGTCATCGCCACGGCCATGATCGAGATCAGCGAAGCTTGATAGATGACGTTCGTCATGTTCATGACGCTGAGGTAATTCGAGCTTCCCATGTAAGAGGTCATGACGGTCAGCACGAAGATCAGCAGGACGAGGGCGTAATAGACCCCCATCTCCCGCAGGCCAAAGGCACGGCGCAAATCCGGCTTCCGGACAGCAGGGGTGGCCCCTCCAGGATTGCCCGGCTCGGTCGTGCTGCGTTGGTTTATCGTAGACATGATTGGTTCTCTCTGTCGGGCAATCAGTGGTCGGCCGCGACCAGGGTGGCGCTTTTCCCCCCGCTGATCAGCAGCAGTTCGTGTTCCGAGGTCTCGTGGGTCTTCCGTTCGGCAACGAGTTCGCCGTCCCTCATCACCAGGATGCGGTCGCTGACGGCGAGCAGTTCCTCGAAGTCGGATGACACGAAGATCACCGCTTGGCCCTGTTCGGCCAGTTGACGGATCAGCAGCAGGATGTCGGCCTTGGCGCCGATGTCGATGCCGTGGGTCGGTTCGTCCATCAGGAACAGCCGGACATCACTGAAAAGCCACTTCGCGATCGTGACCTTCTGGGCGTTGCCGCCGCTGAGTTCTGTCACGAGGATATCGGGCGAGCTGGCCTTGATGCCGAGGCGCCGGATCGCTTCCCAGCCGCGCTCACGCTCGCGCGAGGCCAGCGGAAGCATGTTTGCCAGCGAGACGCCCCCCAAGGCAGGCAATGTCGTATTCCGCCATATCTCGAAATCGGGGATCAGCCCCTGGCCCATCCGTTCCTCTGGCACGAGGCCAATGCCGGCGCGCACCGCAGCGCCGGTGGACCGGCCCACAGGGATTCCATCCAGCAGCACATTGCCGGTGGCGTGGCGGTCCGCGCCAAAGATCGCGTGTAGCAGTTCGCTGCGACCGGATCCCAAAAGCCCCGCGACGCCGATCACCTCGCCGCGCGCGATCTGGAGGGAAACCGGCTTGAGCTTGCCCGGCGAGCCAAGATTGCACAACTCCAGGCGAGGCCTGTCGTCCTGGGCCACGATATTGCGGGCGCTGCGTTCGGCACTGGCCTTTTCCAGGGCGGTGATCTGCTTGCCCACGATCGCCTCGGCGATCTTGTCCTCGTCAACGTCGCTGGTATTCGCCCGCATGACCGTCTGACCGTCGCGCAGAACCGTGACCTGATCCGTCAGCGCCATCACCTCGTCCAGAAAGTGCGAGACGAACAGGATAGCCTTGCCCTCGCCCTTGGAAAGGCGCCGCACCGTCTGGTAGACCAGTTCGCGTTCTTCCGCCGCCAGCGAGGCGGTGGGTTCATCCATCACGATCAGATCCGCGCCGCTGCCGATCGCCTGATAGATGGCCACCATCTGCCTTTCGCCGATGGGCAGGGAACTGACCAATGTGTCGGGGTCGATCCTGTAGCCGACGCGGTCGCAAATCGCGGCGAATTTCTTGCGCAATTCGCCAGAGCGGCGCCACAGCCCGCCTTGTCCCAAGTAAACGTTCTCGAGAACCGAAAGACCCGGAACCAGCGGGATATGCTGATGGATCGTTGCCACGCCCATGTCGTTTGCGGCCTTGGGGCTGGCCCAGCTGACCGGCTGGCCGCGCCAGATGATCTCCCCCTTCGTGGCGGCAAATGCCCCGGACAGGATCTTGATCAGCGTTGATTTTCCGGCGCCGTTCGCGCCAAGAAGCCCATGTACCTTACCCATCTGGATATCGAGATCGACACCTCGCAGCGCGACCGTGTTGTTGCCGAAGATCTTGGCAATACCCGCAAGCCGCATGATCGGCGCGTCAGGTTGTGCTGACATGCACTCTTCTCCTCCTCCCCTATGGTAGCAGTCCCGACAATAATCCGTTGTCGGTCTGCCTGATCAGCCCACTCACCCAAGGTTTGGGCTGTGCGCGATGGCACGCCCGCGAGAAGAACTGCCCCTTCCTGATCAAGTATTATCTCTCTATTTGGGATTACGTCAATAAATTTCACTGTGCCAACTTCGGCCCACGCGACATGATGCCCGCATAGCGACGGCACGAACCGTTCTTGATGACGATCTTGGTCAGTGCTGGGAATGCTCTCCCGCACAAAATTATCCGCTGTTTCTGCACGATAACCCATCAGATCTGCCAACGCCGAGCGCCACCTCTGTAAGTGTACTGGGGAAGAAGGATGATTCCGGGACCAGAGCGGCTCATGAACACAAAATCCCGTCTATTGACATGTTTACTGAAGGATGCCTATGTCATGACCAACAGTGCGGTGCCGGCGCGATGGACGGGCCCGCGCACAAGTAAGGTCGGGTCAGCAATCACCGTGCCCGCCCATTGCCCTTCAACCTGCTGGGAAGTACATGACCGATCCAATTGCGACACATGCCCCGAAAGACTCCGGCGTTCCTGAATTTGCACGCGATTTCAGCGTGGAAGGGCGGGTCGTTATCGTGACAGGGGCAGGGCAGGGCATTGGCCGCGAGTTGGCGCGTCAGTTCGCGGCTGCCAGGGCGATCGCCATTGTCGCGGATCTGAACCCGGACAGAGCCGCTTCCGTCGTGGCCGAGATCGAGACGGCAGGTGGGCGCGCGATGGCCGTCTCGGTCGATATCGCCAGCCGCGAATCGGCCGAGGCGATGGTGGCGGCGGTGATCGGGAAATACGGTCGGGTCGATGCCCTGATCAATAACGCCGGCATCTTCGCCACACTGAACAAGCGAACCTTCGACCAGATCCCGCAGGCCGAATGGGAACTGGTGATGAAGGTCAACGTCACCGGAGTCTTCAACTGCGTCTGTGCCGTCGCCCAGCCGATGCGCGATCAAGGCTTCGGCCGAATCATCAACCTGTCGTCGGATTCGGTGCACAAAGGCACGATGAATTATCTGCACTATGTCACCTCCAAATCGGCGGTGATCGGCATGACGAACTCGCTCTCGCGCGAACTCGGTCCCCACGGCATCACTGTAAATGCCATCCGTCCCGGCAGCGTCGCGACCGAGGTCGAGCGGACCCACAACCCGACAACCGAAATTCGCCAGCGCAACGCCGATCTCCAATGCATCCCCCGCGGCATGGTTCCGACCGATCTGGTCGGCCTGACCATGTTCCTGACGACCAACGCCGCGGCTTTCATCACCGGCCAGACCATCGCTTGCGATGGCGGCTATACCCACAGCTTCTGATCGGGAAGAGGCACTCGCATGGCACATTATCCCCATCATTATATCGACGGCGCATGGTGCGCTCCCTCTGGCCCGGGCCAGCGCGAATTGGTCGATCCGGCCACCGAGGAGATGTTCGCCACGGTCGCCAACGGCGGCACCGCCGAGGATGTGGATCGCGCCGTCCGTGCCGCGCGCCGCGCGTCGGAGTCGCTCGCGCATACCAGCGTAGATGCCCGTGCCGAGATGATCGACGCTATCGTTACCGCATACGAAGCCCGCGTGGATGAGTTCGCCGAACTGATCGCGCGAGAGATCGGGGCGCCAGTCAGCGCGCGGGCGCAGGTCACCGGCCCGATCGGCCACATGAAGGTCGCCCGCGACCTGCTGACCTCCTATCGGTTCGAAACCCGTATGGGCGACACGATCATCCGCCGCGAGCCGGTCGGGGTCTGTGCACTGATCTCGCCTTGGAACTGGCCGATACAGACGCCGGTTATCAAGTTCATCTATGCGCTGGCGGCGGGCTGCCCCTCGATCATGAAAGGGTCCGACGCTTCGCCGCTGAGCGGCATCTTCCTTGCAGAGGTAATCGAGAAGGCGGGCCTTCCGGCGGGCGTGTTCAATCTGATTCTGGGCCGCGGCCGCGTGGTGGGCGAGGCGATGTCGGCCCATCCCGAAGTGGATCTGGTGTCCTTTACCGGATCCACCGGCGCGGGCATCAAGGTGGGCGAGGCGGCAGCACGGACGGTCAAGCGCACCGTGCTGGAGCTGGGGGGCAAGTCGGCTAATATCGTGTTGCGGGATGCCGACCTCGAGGCGGCAGCACGCTGGAACATCGGGCGCTGCTTCTTCAACACCGGGCAAAGCTGCCACGCACCCAGCCGAATGCTGGTTCATGAGAGCCAAATCGAATCCGTCTTGCCGATTCTTGCCGATGAAGCGGCGAAGTTTCATCTTGGCGATCCGCGCGATCCGGCGACCACCATGGGACCGGTCGTGAATTCTGCCCAGTTCGACAGCGTGCAGGACTATATCCAGAAAGGTCTGGACGAGGGAGCACGACTGGTCTGCGGCGGCCCGGGCAGGCCGCAGGGCGTGAACCGCGGCTATTTCGTGCAACCAACCGTCTTCAGTGACGTGACGCCCGAGATGACCATCGCGCGCGAGGAAATCTTCGGCCCCGTTCTGGCCGTGATGCCCTATCGCAGCGAGGCGGAGGCGCTGGAAATCGCCAACGACTCGATCTTCGGCTTAGGGGGATATGTGTTCGCGGGCGACACGAAGCGGGGCTACGAATTTGCCAGCGGCCTGAAGGCTGGGCGGATCTGCTTCAACGGTGCCGCGACCAATTCTCTGACGCCGATGGGAGGCTATAAGCAATCCGGCGTCGGCCGGTCGATGGGCGTGTTCGGTCTGGAAGAGTATCTGGAGATCAAGTCAATCTACGGGTTTGCCGAAGATGCAGCGCAGCTGCCCGAACTGATGAGATGACAGTCAGCGGACCGCTGCGCGATCCTCCCTAGCAGGCTGCTGAAGAAGTCCGCCCTCGACCGGGTCCGAAGAACATGATTCATCCTCCGCAGGCTTTTGCGGAGGCGATGATGCGTGGGGCGGACGAGACGAGCGGGTCGCTGTTTAGCTATGTCGATCTGGAGGACCGCATCCCCACGCGGCACCCGCTGCGCAAGATCAGACATGTGGTGAATGAGGCGCTGGCCGGCCTTGATGCCGAGTTCGCGGCGCTCTACACCGACTTCGGTCGCCCATCGATTCCGCCCTAGCGGTTGATCCGGGCCAGCCTGATCCAGATCCTGTTCTCGGTCCGCTCCGAACGGCAACTGATGGAGCAGATGCACTACAACCTCTTGTTTCGCTGGTTCGTCGGCCTCGGCATCGACGATCCGGTGTGGGTGCCTACGGTCTTCACCAAGAACCGCGACCGGCTGCTGACGATGGAGATGTCGCGCAAGGTGATGGCGGCGATCCTGGCCCATCGCAAGGTCGCGCCGCTTTTGTCGGATGACCACTTCTCGGTTGATGGCACTTTGGTCAAGGCCTGGGCGTCATGAAGAGCTTTCAGCCGAAGGCCGAGAATGCGCCGCCCGACGACGATCAGGGCGGCCCGCCCCACCCCGACACCTCTGCCGAAGACCACCCCGAACCGCCCGCTTCCGAGACACACCTGATGCCCCGCCCCGACCGCCAGTCCCGCAATGCCGAAGTCGACTTCCGGGGAGAGAAACGCTCAAACGCCACCCATGTCTCGACAACCGACCCCGACGCGCGGCTCTACAAAAAGTCGCCCAGCACCGGCGCGATGCTCTGCTTCATGGGCCATGCCCTGATGGAGAACCGGAGCGGCCTGATCGTGCAGGCCGGTCTCACGCGTGCCGACGGCCATGCAGAACGGCGGGCAGCGCTCGACATGATCCACGCCCATTCTCCGGGCTCGACCCGCAAACTGACGCTTGGCGCGGACAAGGGCTACGACAGCGCCGACTTCGTCCGCGACCTGCGTCAGGCCTGCGTCACGCCCCACGTCGCGCAGAAATCCCGGCATTCGGCGATCGACGGCCGCACGACCCGGCACGAGAGCTACGCGCTATCCCAGAAGCACCGAAAGCGGATCGAGGAGCCGTTCGGCTGGGGCAAGACCGTCGGCGGCCTTGCCCAGACCGTTTACCGTGGCATCGAACGGGTCCGCTCCCGCTTCGTGCTGACCATGGCCGCAAACAACCTCGCCCGGCTGCCACGGCTGCTCGGGGTGTAACAAAGACATTGCTCAGAGGCCCGTCCTACCCCGCCGTCGGCAAGCCCCGCAACCTCGGCGGCCGTCAGATCGGGAAACTGTTCCGAGAGCGTGACTTCTTCAGCGGCCTGCTAGTGCTTTGGTCCGCCTGACGCGGCCCGCCTGACCGACGGGTCGCCCTTTCTTAGTGGAAGGTGCGTCCACCATCGACGGCCAGCGTCGCGCCGGTGATATAGGCGGATTCGGCCGAACTCAGGAACAGAAGAGCCTGCGCGATTTCGGTTGGATCGGCCACGCGGCGCAGGGCATAATTCCCGACATTGGCGCGGAAGCCGTCGGCCATCGGCGTGTCGACCATACCCGGCGCGACGCAGTTCACCCGCACCGCGGGTGCGATATCCGCAGCGAGCGCCTTGGTCATGGCGACGACGCCGCCCTTCGACGCCGCATACGCCACAAGCCCCGGCGCATTCGGTAGGATCCCCGCCCCCGAGGCAATGTTGACGATGGTGCCGCTCTTGCTTTCGCGCAGCCAGGGGAGGCAGCTGCGAGCCATCAGGAAGCTGCCCGTCAGGTTGACGGCAAGCACCTTGCCCCAAATCTCGGGGGTGATCTCGGCCGTCGGTCCGGTCAGCATGATGCCGGCGGCGTTGATAAGCCCATCAATCCCGCCAAGCGCCTGCGCGCCTTGGGCAATGGTAGCCTCGACCGCGGCGGCGTCGGTGATGTCGACCTCCAGCGCCAGCCCCTGCCCCGCACCCAGCGTGGCCTTGGCCCCGGCGCCATTGAGGTCGACCAGGATTACCTGCGCGCCCTCGGCCATGAACAGCGCGGCGGTGGCCTTGCCGATCCCCGAGGCCGCCCCGGTGATGACGATGCGGCGCCCGGAAAGGCGGAGTGCGGTGGAAGTGGGCAGATCGTTCATATCGGTTTTCCTTGGTTCAAGTCGTCGCCGGCAAGACCGCGCAGACCCTGCCGGCGAAAAGGAGGGACGTCAGCTCAGCAGCCTTGGCAGCAGCAGCACCGTGGCGGGGACAAAGATCATCAGTGTGACGATAACCAAGTCCGACAGGATGAAGGGCACGACGCCGCGGAAGATCTGCGCGACGCTGACCTTGTTGCCGACGACGCTTTTCATCACGAAGACGTTCAGCCCGATCGGGGGCGTGATCATGCCGATTTCAAGCAGCTTGACCAGGAACACCCCAAACCACAGCAGGTTCACGTCGGCGGCCCCCAGCACCGGCAGGAAGATCGGCAGCGTCAGTAGCATGGCGCCAAGGGGGTCGAGGAACATCCCCAGCACCAGATAGATCAGCGTGATCAGCAGCAGCAGCAGATACTGGTTCGTCACCGCATCCGCGATCACGCCCGAAAGCAGGTCGCCTGCGCCGCTGAAGGCCAGGAAGCGCGTCAGCAGGTTCGCCCCGATTACGATGATGAACAGTGAGGACGACACCTCCAGCGTCTCGCAAAAGGCGCGCCAGATTTCCTTACGCGAGATCGAGCGGCGCAGCAGGCACAGGATCAGCGCGAAAGCCGCGCCCACCGCACCTGCCTGCCCGGGCGTGAAAACGCCCGCGAACAGGCCGCCGAAGACGAACAGGACGATGGCCAGCGTCGGCAGCACCTCTTTCAGGTGGCGGATACGGGTCATCCAGTCAATCTTCTCGGTGATCCGGGGGGCCAGTTCGGGTTTCAAGATCGCCAGCACGATGATGATCGCGATATAGCCGACGCCGATCAGCAGGCCGGGAACGATGCCGCCGATGAACAGGTCGGTGATCGAGATGTTCACGATCACGCCGTAGATGATCAGCAGGATCGAGGGTGGGATCAGCGCCCCGATGGTGCCTGCCGCGGCCAGCGCGCCGGTCGCAAGGCGCATGTCGTAGCCCGCCCGCTCCATCTCGGGGATGGCGATGCGGCCCATCGCGGCGGAACAGGCCACCGACGAGCCGGTCACGGCGGCGAAGCCCGTCGCCCCGAAGATCGCCGAGACGGCCAGCCCGCCGGGAATGTTGTTCAGCCAGACCCGCGCCGCTGTGAACAGCCCGGATGTCAGCCTGCCGTGATAGGCGATATAGCCCATCAGGATGAACATCGGCACCGATGCCATCGACCAGTCCGCCGCCAGGCTGTAGGGGATGATCCCCAACATGCCCCAGGCGACCTTGCCGCCCACAAGCAGCCAGGTGCCGAAGAAGGACACGGTAATCAGGGAAACGCCGATCGGGACGCGGATCAGGATCAGCACGACCAGGATAGCAAGGCCGGCAAGACCAATAAATTCGGGTGTCATCATCTATTTCCGGTCAGATGGTTTCTTTGTCCGCATCCGGCACCTCGAGCGGCGCACCGGAAACCAGGCCCAGCAACTTGACCAACGCCGTGAATGCGAAAAGCGCAGCCCCAATGGGCACGAGGTAATAGGACGGCCAGAGCAGGATCTTGTATCCGTATTCGACCTCGAACGTGCCGGCAGTTCGCCGGGCCTGGGCCACGGTGAAGCTCTGCCAGGTCAGCAGGATGAAGACGATGCCCGTCAGCAGATAGGCGATGCCCGCGCAGACGCGCTGCACGGACGAGGGCAGGTGGCCGAAGAGAATGTCCACCGAGATATGCCCGCCCTTCAGTTCCACCGCAGCCAGGCAGATGAACGTCACGACGACCATGTAATAGTTCGCGACGAACAGCACCGTCCCCGGCAAGGGAAAGCCCACGACATATTGAAAGAAGACGTGTACGACGACGTGAACCATCATCAGGCCGATCGCGATCGCGCCCATGGCATAGGTCATGTTGCACAGGCCGCGGACGGCCTTCTCCAGATTTCTGATCAAGCTCTTCACCATTCGTCTTGAAAGCGGGATACCGGGCTGCAGGCGCATTGCCGTCCGCCGGACGCGCACTCGGCACCGCGCGGAATGCACGGCGCCGGGCCGGCTGTCTTCGATGCTTGCGGACGCAGGGTTAAAGCCCGTAAGTTTCGGGATCGACCTTCGAATAGATCTCGGTCAGGTAAAGCTGGAAAAGATCGTCGGCAGTCTTTGCGTCCTTGGTCAACCCGACCCATTTGTCGATCAGGGACTGGATTGTGTCCACCTTGGCGTCGATGTCGGCAAGCTGGTAGTTGGCGGTGTATTCCTTGATGACATTATCGCGCAGATGCGACACGAACTCGGTCGTCGCCTGTTGCAGATCCGCCCCGGCCTCATGGACGGGAATGCCGCGTTTTGCCTCTTCCTCAAGCGCCTCGGTCGTCTGCGCCGAGACGAGCCAGGTCATCTGGGCGTTCATCCTGGCCGAGGCCTCCAGCAGGACCTTGCGATTGGCCGCATTCAGGCCGCGCCATGCATCGCGGTTGATGTTCACCACGCTCGCTCCCGAGAACAGGCCCTGTGGCACGCCCAGGGTCGTCGACTTCACGACGTCGATGAGCCGCACTGTAATCAGTTCCGAGGGCTGGAAGACCACGCAATCGACCACGCCTTGCGACATGGCGCTGAAAGCCTCGTTGGCGGACATGAAGACGCTGACGGCGCCCATGGCCTCGACCCATTTCGACCAATAGCCTGAGGGCGTGCGGATCTGCTTACCCTTGATCTGCGCAAGCGTGGTGACGTCCTGCGTGCAGTGCAGTGCATAGGCGGCACTGGCCTGGCCGCTCAGGTAGACCTGATTGTCCGCGGCAAATTCGCTGACGCATTCGGGACAATGCAGCATGATGTATTCGGTGATCGCGCCCGCCATCGCGGCGGGACCCCAGAACACGTTGTCCCCGGCGGTGGCATCTGTGGCGAAGACCCCGAATTCCGCGGGCAGGTTGCTGTTGGGGTATTCTGCCAGGAAAAGCGCATGGGCATTGAAGCCCATGTCGACCGCATGATCGCGGATGCCCGGCGGGGTTTCCTTGATGTTCAGCAGGGACATCGGAAAGATCTGGATATCCGGTCCGCCGTTGGCCTTGCTGTATTCGACGAGGCTTTCCGCCGCCACGACGGGGTTGCTGCCCGGCGCATAGCCTATGGCATAGGTCAGGCTTTCGGCCTGCGCGATGCCCGGCGACAGGCTCAGGGCCGCGGCTGTGGCCAGGCCGGCGTATCGTATGCGAAACGTCATCTGGTATTCCTCCCTTGGTGTGTTGTCGGCGGACGCGACCATCCCTTCGCGCCTGATTGCCCGGATGGGCTTTGATCGGCCTAGCGCGGCACGAATGCGTTCCCCTGCCCGCCAGTCGCGGTGGAAAGCATGAGGCTTTTGGTTTCGAGGTATTCGTTGACGGCCTCGAGGCCGTTTTCCCTCCCCACGCCGGATCGCTTCATGCCGCCGAAGGGCATCATGTAGCTGTATGTACGATAGGTATTGCCCCAGACGGTGCCGACCTCCAGCGCCCGCGTCATGCGCATCATCCGTCCGATGTCGCGGGTCCAGACGCCGGCGGCCAGCCCATAGGCGATGTCGTTGCCGATGGCGACCGCCTCGGCCTCGTCCTCGAAGCCGATGACCGAAAGGATCGGGCCGAAGACCTCCTCCTGCGCGATGCGCATGTCGTTCGTCACATCGGTGAAGATGGTCGGTTCGACGAAATGGCCGCCTTGGATGCCCGGCCCCTCGGCGGGCTTGCCGCCGCACAGAAGCGTGGCGCCGTCGGCCTTGGCAATGTCGATATATTCCAGCACCTTCTGGTATTGGGGGGTGTTCGACAGCGGCCCCATGTTGGTTTCAGGGTCCAGCGGATCGCCCAGCCTGATGCTGCGCGTCGCCTCGAGCACCTTCGCGACGAATTCGTCCTTGATCGAGTTCTGCACCAACAGCCGCGACCCGGCGGTGCACATCTGGCCGGTCGCGCCGAATATGCCCGACACCGCGCCCATCGCGGCGGCGTCCATGTCGGCATCCTCGAAAACGATGTTCGGGGACTTGCCGCCCAGTTCCATCGCCACCCGCTTCATGTGGCGCGCAGCCGTTTCGTAGATGCGCGCGCCGGTCACGTCGGAGCCGGTGAACGAGATCTGCGCGACATGCGGATGTTCCACCAGCGCCGCGCCGACATCCTGGCCATAGCCGGACACCACGTTCAGCACCCCGTCGGGCAGCCCCGCCTCCTTGGTCAGCGCCGCGAATTCGATCGAGCTGACCGTCGAGAATTCGGAGGGCTTGACCACAACGGCACAGCCCGCCGCCAGGGCAGGCGCGCATTTCAGCGCGAAGAAAGTCAGCGGCGAGTTCCAGGCGGTGATCGCCAGAACCACGCCCACCGGCTCGCGGAAGGTCATGGCGACGGTGTCGGGCTTTTCGATCGGCATGACCGTACCTTCGATCTTGTCGGCCAGCCCGCCGAAATAGCGCCAGCTATTGGCGGCATAGGCAAGCTGCCCGCGCATGTCGGCCGCCAGCTTGCCATTGTCGCGCACCTCGATCTCGGCCAGGAGTTCGAGTTGTTCGATCAGCAGGTCTCCGATGCGGGTAATGATCCGGCCCCGCTCGCTCGCGCTCATCTTCGCCCAGGGGCCGGTCGTCATGGCGCGCCGTGCCGCCGCAACCGCCAGGTCCGCATCCGTCGCGTCGCCTGCCGGGATCCTGGCCCAGACCTCGCCACGATAGGGATCGATGCTGTCGATCCATGCCTGGCTGTTGGGGGCGTGAAATTCCCCGTCGATCCAATGTGAATACGAGCGCATATCCTCTCCCTCTTTGTGGACGGCACGGCAAGCCACCATGCTCCGGGGAGACAATGCGATCTCCCGCCGTATGGTCAAACGATTTCTTGATATAAGGGATTTCGTTATAATCTAGAGTTATATATCAACCAAGCTTTGCCCTGCGGTTTGGATTGCGGTCACCAACCCGTTCCTGACATTATCCATCTGGTAGCCGTCTCGGAAAAGTACAGCCACGCTCCGGTCCAGCTCAGGTGCGAAAATTGGCAACGCTGTAAGCTTGTGAGCATCCACTTCCTCGGCGATTGCATGGGACGGAAGCAGGGCGAGATAGTCTGTCGAGGCTACCAACGCCTTCAGGAGCGCCGAAGAGCTGCAAACAATTTGTTGTTCGGGGATGGGTTGACCGGCCGCGGTCAACATATCCTCCAATAAGGGGCGATGCCGCCCAGCAGGTGGAACGACCCAAGGAAAGCCTGTGAGATCTGCCAAGCTCAGACCATCCCTTGCGGTTAATGGATGATTCGTCCGCGTGACGACAAGCAGCCTTTCCCGGTACAGGACTCTCTGGCGCAAGCCAGCAAGAATGTTGTAAAATGTTGTAACTCCAATCGCAAAATCAAAATCGCGGCGCAATAGTCCCTCAAGAAGATCGATCTGGACGCGTTCGAAAACCCGCACACGGCCAGCGGGATAGTCGTGCTGCCACGCCACGATCGCAGCCGCAATCACGCTGCTCGACAAGCTTGGCAGGCAACCGAACCGGATGGGATCCTTGACGTCCGAGCTGTCCGGCCGGACAGCGTCTTGGGCACGCTCCACCTCATCGCGCATTTTGCGCGCATGATGAAAGAACCGCTCTCCGGCAGGGGTGGGCTGGACGCCCGACGGGCCGCGGTCCAAAAGGCGTGCACCGACCTCTCGCTCCAAACGCTCTATCGCGACTGAGAGGGCTGGTTGAGAGATTCCGAGGCTGCGGGCGGCTCGGTTGAGGCTCCCGACTTCGACGACGGTCGCGAAGTAAAGCATCCGCTTGGTATCTATAAGCTTGTGTCGCACGGCCTTGACGCTTGAGGAGGGCGCAAAAATCCTGCACTATAGGATCTCATGCCAAGATACCTCAATCATAGAACAAGAGGCGCCTTTTGACGAGCCATTCGCTGGAAGTCAACGAAGGCCGGTCATATCCCGAACCTGCGAGGATATCGCTGTGACGGTTTGCGTGCCCGACGCCTGCTTGACGGCCATACGGTCCTGCAATCGCCGTGGGGGTTTTGATCATGATTCTTGAGCCAGAAGACCGTCTGGTTTCGGTGCATTTGAATTACATCCTGGGCGATCTGCCACTGGAACAGCGCTTCGTCGTGGCGCGGGATCTCGGTTTCAGCGCGGTAGAGTTCCCGTTTCCTTACGAAACGCCGGCCCGACGCTATCGGCGTTGGCTGGATGGCAACGGGCTATCGCAGGTGTCCATCGGCGCCCCCGCCTGTGATTATCGGATTGGCGCGCCGGGATTCTCGCTGACGCCTAAGCTGCGCGGCGAGTTTGATCGTGCGCTTGACAGCGCCATCGCTTACGCCACGGAGATCGGCTGCCGGAGCGTGCATGTCTTTGCCGGAGGCCGCCCGGAGGACATGTCGGAAGAGGCGATCTTCGACACCTACTGCGCGAATATGGAAGCCGCGAAGTCTCGACTGAGCAGAGAAGGCCTGCAACTGGTTGTCGAGTCGATCAACGCAGTCGACTTCAAGGGTTATTTCATGAACCGGCTAGACCGGTTTCTGGCCTTGGCGGACAGGATCGGGGGCGATGGGCTTGGTTTGGTACTGGACGTGTATCATGCTGCGGTAAGCGGAGACGATGCCCTTGACTTCCTCGTCCGCCGCCCGGACCTTGTCGCACACGTCCAGCTTGCCGATTTTCCCGGCCGCCACGAACCCGGCACAGCAGGCATCGACTTCGAGATGTTTTTTGCCGCAATGGAAGCTTCAGGCTATCGCGGCTCGGTCGGACTCGAATATGTGCCAACACGGCCGATCGCAGATGGCGTGCCAATGACTGATCGCCTGTTCGGCAAGCGCACGGAAGGGAATTGACGCGGCTGCTGCGGACGCCCGCCGCACACATTGAGAGATGCACTGGCCAGCTGTTATTCCTTGTCGTGGTCACGGTGAATGCAAATTGCAGCTGGTGGAATTTCGGAGAAAGCGCGGGGCAAGCGCCCCGCATCCTCCCTGTTCACATCACCACTGCGGCGGGCAGACGGTGTCGGTGTTTTCGGCCGTGATCAGCTCAGGCTTGTATTCGATCAGACGGCCCTTCGGGGTGGCGGAGTCGGTCGCGGCCTGGAACAAAGCCTCTGCGGCCAGTTCGCCGGTGCGGATCCACGCCTCGCACATTGAGATGTCGATGTCGCCCGTCTTGATCAGCGGGGTGCCGAGCTTCGACCCGCCAGCAGCCGTCACCAGCTTGGCTGACGAGCCGGCATCGTTGATCGCTTGGGCACAACCGATGGCCATGTCTTCGGCATGGCTGAAGATCACGTCGATGTCAGGGTTGGCGATCAGCCCGTTCGCGCAAACTTCCTGGCCTTTCGCCGGCGTCCAGTCCGTAGGCTGCGAGAAGACAATCTGGTAATCAGCGCCAAGTTCCTTCAGCTTTTCGTTGAAGCCCTGGTTCAGCTGGGCAACCAAGGCATAGCCGGCCTGGCCTTCGACGATCCCGATTTTGGCTGTCTTGCCTTCTGGAAGCAGTGGCGCCACGGCTTCGGCCATGCGTTGACCGGATACGATGTAGTCCTGTCCGACCAGGGCCGACAATCCCGGATAGACATCTTTGAATGGCGTGGTCGCCGGATCGCCCACCTGCACGGCAACAGAGACATAAGGAATGTTGGCGTCATTTGCCCTGTCCACCCAGGACATCGATACGACGCTGTCCATCGTGATGGTCGCAATGCCCTGCACGCCCTGCGCAATCATGTCGTCGATGGCATTGCTCATCGCCTCGACGCTGCCCGAAGCGTTCAGGATCCGCACTTCCGCGCCCAGCTCGCCCCCCTTTTTTTCGAAACCTTCTCGCATCGAGATTTCGGCAGGGTTTTGCGCGTTGGTGATGATGAAGGCCAAGGCTGGCGCTTCGGCGCTCGCCGCGCTGGCAAGGACGACAAGAGCGGTGGTAAACCCCAATGTCCCCTTGAAACTGGTCGTCAGCTTCATTGTCTTTCCTCCCCAAATTACCCGACAAACGGGCGAGTTACGGCATTCGTCCAGCTGCCGCAGCACCATCGGCAAGCACTGCGTAGTTCTACATGCCTTGGACGAATGCATCCACATGTTATCCTACTAAATGAGATTTCATACAGGAAATTTGCTGTTCCCGTCGGAAGATGACATTCCGGGGGGCAGCCACCTGTCGAGCCGTCCCAATAGCCACCCATTTTGCCGTCCAATACTGCCTCGTCACGGCAGCAGGACGCTCACAGCACAACTCATCATGGCAAGAGGGGAACTGCGTAGCGCTTACCGCAGAACTGGCCCGGCGCTAAGTACAGATGGTTGAGCATGAATTCGTCCGGATGCCAGGCTTCGATGCTGAAGGACGCCAGCGCTTTGGCCGAGAAGTCGGCAGGGTCTGGGTCACCGTCATGTTGTAACGCCTGATGATCGCGGGGGCCAAGGCCAGTTTCCCCGTGCGGGTCACCTCAGCCTGCCTTCCTTGTCCACGAGGGCAAGCTGGGCAGGCGGCTCACCGCCCCACGCCCACAGAACGATGTTCAGGTCCGCATCCGTCGCCCCTTTGGCGAAGCTGCGAACGAGCATTCCAGCATACCCATCCCGGATCAGTCGCTCGGCTAGTAGCTGCGTCGGTGCCTTGCCGTTCTCTCCCATCTGGATCCGCCAGTCATCGGCCGCCAATTCATCAGGGCTGACGCCGTAGCCGCGCAGTGCCTTCGCATCCGTTGCGTCGAATATCGGCTCCAGATCGGCCTGATAGGCCACCAGCGTCGTTGGCTGCAGAGTGCCGACCTGGTTGGCCTCGCGGATCGCGGTCATGATGGACAGCGCGGTATAGAGCGCCGACGTGCCCTTGGGATTGAACCGCCCGCCGAAGCGCCGTGCGCCTTCGCCTGACAGCGGCTCACGTGCCCAGATCGGATTGAGGGCACGATAGAGAAGACCGCGATAATGCATGATGGCTCAGGTGTGGATACCGGCTTCAACCGCATCGATATAGTCCATGACATCCGCCGCGTGACCGTCACGCACCAGCTGCATCGCCGTCAGCCCGCCGAAACCGGCCAAAGGCTCGGAGCGATACCACGCGTAGGCGATGAGCGAGGAGCCGAAGCGGGGTTCGACCCGGTTCAAGATCTCGACCATCTCGCGCAGGCGCTTCTGGGTCTTGGCGCTGGCGACGCGGTCGGGACGCATGACGGCGTCGCGGCCGAGGCCGACCGTGCGGGCGACTTCGTCCTTTGTCGTGCGCAGGGCCTCGGCGATCCGGCCGGGCGCAAACTGCCCACCTTCCGCGAATGCTTCGATACACATCATCACCTCCATTCCGTTTGACATGATATGGTGTCATTCCAAGTGACAATCAAGGTGCCAGATCATGCCGCAGCGCTGTCTTCGTCATTTTCTGTGACCGGCCGTGCCAATGCCTGCGCCACGGCATCGGAGACGGCATCTGCCGCAGAGCGGACCGGATCGGTCTTCAGGTGAGCGTAGCGCGCGGTGGTCTGCACCTGCGTGTGGCCGAGGAGCCGCCCGATCATCGTCAGATCCTGCCCAAGCTGCAGCGCATCCGAGGCAAAGGAATGGCGCAGATCATGGATGCGGAGATCATCCAGCCCGGCGCGCTTGCGCAACCGACGCCAGGGCTTCTGGATATCGGTCAGATGCTGGCCCTCCTTGCGCCCGGCGATGACATAGGGGTTCCCCTCGATTTTTGGGATCGCCTTGAGAGTCTCGATCGCGGCCTTGCCGATCGGGACCAGCTTGGCGCCGGTCTTGGAGTCCGGCAGCCTGAGGACGCCATTGCGATAATCGACATAGCGCCATTTCAGGGTCTGGATCTCGCTGAGGCGGCATCCGGTCAACAGCAACAGGCGGATGCAATTGGCCGCTTCGGGTTCGTCCCTCGCCTCGTTCAGCACTTTGCCGAGGCGTGCCAATTCGTCCGGGGCGAGATAGCGCTCGCGCTTTTCCTCCCGATATCGCTTCACCTTCCAGCAGGGGTTCACCCCGTCGATGCGGACCTCCCAGCTATGGGCCACGGTGAACATGGCCGAGAGGACGCCGAGGGTCCGGTTCGCCTGATAGGGGATATCCTTCATGGACTGATGCAGCCCGACGACATCGGCGCGGGTGATGTCGATGATGCGGTGGCTGCCGAATTTCGGATTGATGAACAGGTTGATGGAACGCTCGTACTCGCGATAGGTCGATGCCTTGCAGTGCAGCGCGACATGATCCGCAAGAAAGCGCTTGCCGAACTCCTTCATGGTCGGGGACGCCTTCCTCCGGTCCCGCTCGCCGGCGGGATCGGCGCCGAGCCGGACGCCGGAAAGGAGCCTCATCGCTTCCCTGCGCGCGATTTCGGGCGTCACCGTACCATGCAGACCAATATTCACCCTGCGGAGTCGGCCGCTGGCACGATATTGCACGAGATACATCCTGCGACCGGACGAATAGATCCGAAGACCGAAGCCTTTCAACTCGTCGTCCCAGAGGAAGAATTCCTTGTCCGCCGGCGTCGCTGCATCGACGGAACGTTTCGTGATTTTCGGCATCTTCGCCTCCTTTGTTCCGATTGTTCCGGAATCAAATCGGAAGCAACCGGGAGAAAAAGCTGGTGCGGAGTAGCGAAGAGAAGCGTAGATCTTTCGGGAAAATAAATCAACATTACCAGAATATTATGCGGTAATTGGTGGCTATGGCGTAGTCTGGCGGAGAGGGGCGAAAGCGGCCGGAGTAAAACTCATAACCTGAAGGTCGTAGGTTCAAATCCTACCCCCGCAACCATCTTTACTTGCGCCCCCGCTGCATCCGCCGCGGGGTTTTTGCGTTGCGCCGAAAGCGTAAGGATTCCGGCAAGATCGCCCTGAACGTCGATCTCGATCCGATCCTCCCCCGGCGTCAGCACGATCCGGTCGATCAGCGAGC